>JAFSAC010000026.1 GCA_017442265.1 Clostridia bacterium
ATTTATCAGATACACGAAAGTCATTGGTGTCTGATCTGAATAATAGAATGTTCAAGAGTATTGTGCTGTTGGCGGTAGCGATGGGATTATATTTGCTCTTTTATCATGGGATTTGTTATTTGATGCTAAAATTACATTTTTTTGCATTGCCTGACAATAAAAATAAAGAAAAAGTGATAGAGAAGCTTCCATTAGCAGGTTTTATAATTTGCATCTTGTGTCGAATTCCATGGCTGCTATATTCATATCCCGGAATTATGACGCCGGATAGTATTAATCAGTTTGAGCAGGTAATCGGTCACGGTGGCGGTGCCGATGACCGCCAACGCACCCACCACGCCAAGTGCCACCGCACCGGCCACCGTCTGTCGTTTCAGCAAAACCTCTCCCCCTTTTTTGACAAAAAAGAAAAAAGCCGACGAAAGTCGGCTTTTATGCTTGTTCCGCTATCTGCTGATCGATGATCGCCTTGACCCGTTTCAAGATGCGGATCAGTTCGTCGCTGTCCTCCTCGCCCAGCAAGCAAAAGATCTCGCTGACGTGCGACCGCATCTTTTCGTAGTGAGCGCGGATGGTCTCCTCACCGGCCGCTGTCAGGCTGACCGTTACCTTGCGGAGATCCTCTTTGAACGGCGTACGCACCAGTAAGCCTTTGGCCTCCAGTTGACCGAGTACCGCCGCAATACGGGCGGTAGAGACCTGCATGGCGCGGCTGATCTCCCCAGGCAACGCCTGCCCACGGCTACGCACAAATTCCAGCACAAACATTTCCCCACGGGTACCCTCTCGGACAGAAGCCACCCCGGGAGATCGCTGCACAGCCGGCATAAAATCCAGCATAAAGTCCACCGCTTCTTGGCGCTTATTCATCGATCCATCACCTCTTTAATGGCATTATACCATATCATGAGATGTTGCACAAGTGTTTTCCGACAATAATCATTATAGACCGGAAAAGCGGGTTTTATTCCTTGTCCGGCACACAGAGTAACGTGCCGTTTTGGTAGTGCGGTTGGTCGGACAACGATCCGACGCCGATATAGGTGACGTTTTGGTGGCGCAAAAAACTGATGGCAGGCAGGGCGTAATCGAAATACCACACGCAAGCAAAGCCGTCAGCGACGCTTTTCCACAGCGTAATACGGTACTGTTTCTGTTCCGCATCGTAACGGCAACCCAGCGCGTACAGCGCGCCGTCCTCCTGCCAAAGATCGGTGATCTGCACCCCTTCGGGGAAGGAGACCTCCTCCACGTCGATAAAGTCGGCGGTGCGATACAGCCGACCGGTCGCCAAATACGTACTGCCGCCCCACACCTCCGCCGCGCTAACGACCTTGTGGTTGTAGCGGGTCCGGCGGACAGCGCCGTTCCAATCGGCGTGGTAGACGAAAGCCTCGCCGTCGTAGCGATAGACCGACTGCTCATACAGGTCTTCGCCGTCCGAAAAACGGAAAAGCGCGTACAACCCGCCGTCCTGCACGAAAAAGCGGTAAACACGAATATACACCCCGCCGGCGGTGTCCAGCGGTTGGCCGTCTTTCTGCATCGGCACAGCGGAAAAAGTCTCTCCGCCATCGGCCGAGCAAACGATGGGCGAATTCCCTTCGACCACACCGAGAGCGGCAAACCATCGGCCGTCAAACTCCACCATATCGTAGTTATGGATACCGCCGGGAAGATTACGCACCGTTTCCCACGTGCGGTCAGCGGTGAGGCGGTAGTAGTTCCCGAGATCCCAGTTTTCCTTGGGATCGGTGCCGGTAGCGATCACCGTCTCCCC
>JAFSAC010000003.1 GCA_017442265.1 Clostridia bacterium
AGGATCATATTGTCCTCGGTAAAGATTTCAAGCGAATCGTTTTCTTTGATGCCGAGGATGTTTCTCGTTTCCATCGGAATGGTAATTCTGCCGAGCTGATCGATGCGCCGAACGATACCGGTTGATTTCATTTTCTCACACCCAATTCCCATTTTTTAGCAATTCTACCTTATTATAACATTTTATTTCAAAATGTCAACTTTTCCGACAAGAAAGATAAAAAAGCGCCGGGGACCGACCGTTTGGTCGACCCCCGGACAGGTGGTGCGAATTAGCAGCCGCAGCCGCAGTCGTCGTTGCCGATCAGGAGCAGAATGACGATAATGAAGAGCAGCCAGGTGCAATCGATACCGTTAAACAGATTACGCAGACACATTACAGATCCACCTCCTTCATCATTCCCATAGTATGAAGGGGAAAGGAATGTGGTGACTGTCGGTGTATAAGCTATTTCAAAAAAACATATACTTCATTTACCAATATTTTCAAAAAAGCGAGGAATATGGGGAATGCAGTATCGGTTTAAAGGATTTACCGCCAAAGCGAACACCGCTCTCAATTTAGCGATACAGGCGGCACAGACGTTAGGACATACCTACGTCGGTACCGAACACATTTTTTTGGGACTTCTTCGGGAGGGAACCGGGGTAGCGGCGGCGGTGCTCAGTAATCGCTGTATTACCGCGGCGGAATATGAGAAAAAGGTAACCGAACTTGAATCAGCCGGAGCATATACCTTCGTTACCCCGCAGGATTTCACCCCGCGTGCGAAAGCGGTGCTGGAAAAATCGGTGGAGGAAGCGGCACGGATGCAGTACGGGTATGTAGGTACCGAGCATTTGTTGTTAGCCCTTTTATCGGATAAAAATAGCATCGGTATGCGGATATTGACCCAGCTTGATTCACACCCGGAGGAACTTCAAAAGGACCTCGGCAGTTCCTGTGGCGCCACCTATCAATCGTCGGATAAAAAAACCGCTTCCCGGGATCATAATCATAGTGCTTTGTCCTTGTACGGACGGGATTTGACCGCCCTGGCACAAAAAGGAAAGATCGATCCGGTAATCGGTCGCAGTCGGGAAATTGAACGGGTCATTCGTATTCTGGTGCGCCGTACTAAGAATAACCCCTGTCTTATTGGGGAACCGGGGGTTGGCAAAACGGCGATTGCGGAGGGGCTGGCTGATCGGATCGTCAATGGGGATGTCCCGGAATTGTTGCTTGATAAGAGAATCGTCTATTTGGACCTTAACAGTATGATTGCCGGAACAAAATACCGCGGGGATTTTGAAGAACGGATCAAAAACGCGATTGAAGAGGTACTTCGAAGCGGGCGGGTCATTCTGTTTATTGATGAACTTCATACCTTGATCGGTGCCGGAACGGCGGAAGGGGCGGTGGATGCTTCGAATATTTTAAAGCCGTATCTTGCTCGCGGGGAACTGCAGGTGATCGGAGCCACTACCCTGCAGGAATACCGGCGGCATATTGAAAAGGATATGGCTTTAGAACGCCGGTTTCAACCGGTGCGGGTGGAGGAACCCTCCTCAGAGGAAGCAATCGAAATATTAAAAGGGCTCAGAGATCGGTATGAAGCACATCACAAGGTAAAGATAAGCGACGAAGCGATCGAGGCGGCGGTGGAACTGTCGGTGCGGTATATTGCCGACCGATTTTTGCCGGATAAAGCGATCGATATTATGGACGAAACGGCGGCAGGGGTTCGCTTAAAAGCAAAGCTTACCGACCCGAAAACCCGTCAAATGGAAGATCGATTAAAGGAATTGGAAATCGAAAAACGGGCGGCGGTACACGCACAGGATTTTGAAAAAGCGGCAGCACTCCGAGATGAGGAAAAAAGACTTCGGGAACAACTGAATCTGACGCACGAGGAGAATGTGAAAGAAAGAAGAGAACCGGTTCGGGTGGTCACCGCTGAAGACGTGGCCCTCACGGTATCCGAATGGGCAGGGGTCCCGGTTAGTGAGATCAGTCAGGCGGAAGGGGAATTACTGCAACACCTGGATGCCCTTTTGCAAGAGCGTGTCATCGGTCAACCGGAAGCGGTGAGAGCGGTGGCTCAGGCGATTCGCCGCGGTCGAGCCGGACTCAAAGACCCCGGCCGCCCGATCGGTTCCTTTATCTTTTTAGGTCCGACCGGGGTAGGAAAAACCGAACTATGTAAAGCGGTGGCGGCGGTGGTGTTCGGGAGCGAAGAACAGATGATTCGGTTGGATATGTCGGAATATATGGAAAAACACGCGGTTTCCCGTATGATCGGCTCACCACCTGGCTATATCGGACACGAGGAGGGCGGACAGCTTACCGAAAAGGTACGCCGACAGCCATATAGCGTTGTTTTGTTGGATGAAATTGAAAAGGCCCATCCGGACGTGTTTAATCTCTTGTTGCAGGTACTGGAGGACGGTATTTTGACCGATTCGCAGGGACGGCAGGTGAGCTTTCGCAACACGGTGATTATTATGACCTCCAATATCGGTGCACGATTGCTGACTGAAGGTCGCTCTCTTGGCTTTTCACCGGCAGACGGTCGTTCTCCCGCCGAGAAAAAGGAGATGCAGGAGGATGTAATGAAGGAACTGAAAAAACGCTTTCGCCCGGAATTTCTCAATCGGGTGGACGGCACCATTCTGTTTTCGGCGCTTGCTCGGGATGAGGTTCGCAAGATTGCCGAAAAAATGCTCTATGACCTGAAAATAAGGTTGCAAAAAGCAGGGGCGAATGCTATCTTTACCGATGCGGCAATCGATAAGATCGCAGATAAAGGTTATGACAAGGCGTATGGGGTGCGACCCATTCGTCGGGTGATCCGAAATGAGATCGAAAACCCCTTGGCAGATCGTATTATTGCCGCCGGTCATTCTTCATCGCTTGGCGAAAAGGCGCCGATCACCATTCGTGTGGACGTAAAAGACGGCATTTTTGTTTTTGAAGAGCAATCAACTTTTTTACCGACTTTATAATAAAAGCACCCTGCGATAAAATACCGCAGGGTGTTTTGTATTGTAGGTATTCTTTAGTTGTTACCGTTTTTATCGCAAGTTACAGACACAGATACCGGTACACTTTGGGTAGTAATAAATAAAACTTTTTGGACAAATAATGTACCGCTAGACAGCGGTTGCATGTCGCTTGCAACCCATTCAGTCACAATATAACTGCCGTCATCCAAGTAGTAAATACCCTCTCTTGCAGTTGAATGCCTCGCTTGTTGCCAATTCCTAACACCAAGCAAAAAACAACCAGAGAAGAAATCGCTTTTTTCATAAGATAACATCCTTAATAATATTGAACAGAGATGGGATTGCCCGGTTCTTCATATGGGTCGGATTCTTTAATAATGACCGGGTCTTCGTGGATGATTATGGAATAAATAATTCCAAACACAATGATGATGACCGTCATTCCTAAACACAGAGCCAAAATGATTTTATGTTTACCGGTGAAATGTCGTAGTTCCTGATCTGACATGACTGATAGATATTCATTCGCGACCATTTTCGGTGTACCGAAACGTTCGGTGAGATCATCGTATGTAAATTGCTCGGCACAGGAGAAATCATCTATGGCATGTTTCAAATTTTCGATACTCTTCTTTTTGCTTTTTTTCGAGCATTTCAAGTGTTTCTTGACTTCTTGAAGATACTTTTTTGCTGAACTAGTCATTTTTATTTTCCTCCTGTTCTGATAAATAACCAAAGATGTTCTCTACACCTAAAACAAACGCTTTGTATTCCTTTTTGAGTATTTCCAAATACGCTTTGCCTTCACTCGTCACCGTGTAAAAGGTTCTTTTCCGTTCAGGGGTCATACGGCTGCCTGCCTCTACTATATACCCGCTTTCCTGCATTCGGTATACGATGGCGTAAGGGAACTGCATTTTGCAAATTCCCATACTTTTCTGATCGAGCAGTTCCGCTACCTCGAGAATGGGGCGGGGCATTTCGTTTAGGATGGCGAGAAAGAGCATCTCCGCCAGCGCCTTTTTCAATTTCAGATTCAATCCTGATTCCATAAATCATCCCAATCCTCAATTGATATTTTTGATAGTTTCATTATAACTTATATAGACAGAAAATCAATAATTTTTTATTAAAAATATTTGTTATTGACAAATTATTTGGAGTGGTGTATATAAAGAGTAGGGGAGATATAAATATCGGGGTGGGTGATTCCAATGGGTTTTTGTCGTTTTCCCTATCTGATGGATGGAAGGCTGGAGATGTTTATTTCTATACAAGTTCTACAGTTTATTATGCTATAAAGCAGTGAGGGAGATGAGAGAATGAAAAAAATACTGTTGTTGGTGATCGTTCTGTCTATAAATATCGCTTTACTGGCTTCTTGTGCACCCCATACCGATTCTGTTTCTGAATCGACATCAACAGAACCTGTGGAGGAGATAAGTAGGCTCGATAAATTATATCAGATCGAAAAAGGGTGGACGGTTGAAGAAGTAGAAAGCTTCCTTGGAAAGCCCGATCGGTATGGAGAGTTGAGTTCACAAGTACAGTTGTTTTACACCATCGACACTACGACCGAGGCGGAGATCATATTTTGGGGTGAAATGACGGTCGTTGAGATACGTCTTAATAATACCGAAAATGGCAAAATAATAACCGTATTACGTAACTCCTATCTTAAATAAACATATACCTCCAATAAACCAAGCACCCCACAAGCGGAAATCCGCTTGTGGGGTGCTTGGCTTTCTATTATACTCCGGTCAAATCAAAGGAGGGAATCATCCCGGTTCCACTGCTTTCTCTTTCCTGCACGTAGCCGTCGGTCAGTCCGAGGGCATCTACAACATCCCATATTTTCTCGCATTCCCGTTTGGTAAGTGTCCGGGAGAGAGACGGCGCGCCGGGCACTTCGGTTATGGGGGTGTACTGGAACATAATGCTGACCCAAAGCTTATCCTTATGCTGTGCCAGCCATTTGAGCACCTCGATCGACTGGTTGGTATATCCCGGTAATACCAGATGCCGCACCATGGTTCCGCGCTTCATCATTCCGTTTTCATCCAGTATCGGTGACCCGGTCTGCCGTACCATTTCCAAAATGGCGGCGGTGGCAAAATCGGGATAATCTTTCGCTCCCGACAATCGGGCGGAGAGTTCCGAAGACAAATATTTCAGATCGGGAAGATAAATATCAATCAGCCCTTCTAAGGATTTCAGCGTTTCTACCCGCTCATATCCGCCGGTATTGTATAAGACCGGGATAGAGGGGCGGTATCGCATCAGCGCTTCCCGGATCGCCGAAGCGAAGTGGGTGGGGTTCACCAAATTAATGTTGTGAGCCCCTTGATCTTCCAACTCTTTAAAAATATCGCATAAGCGATCGATCGATACCGTTTTCCCGCGCTTTAAATGGCTGATTTCCCGGTTTTGACAAAACACACAGGAAAGGGAACACCCGGAGAAAAAGACCGTTCCCGAGCCGTTTAGGCCGCTGATACAGGGTTCTTCTCCGAAATGCAAGGCGGCACGGGCGGCGGTCGGCAAAGCCGGCATCCCGCAAACGCCGCGGGAGGGGGTATCGTCTTCCCGGTCGACCCCGCATTGCCGGGGACACAGGGTGCATTTCTGTAACAAATACCGTTCCTCCTTTGGCATAAGATTTTAAAATTTCGTGCATACTCCTGCTGAAAGGCAGGGATGATCGGTGAAAAATCGAAAAAACGAAGTATTGAAAACACTTGGCTTGTTTACGGTAGGGGGACTTCTGTATAACGGCATTGAACTGTTATGGCGGCGGCGCACCCATTTCAGTATGTTTTTGGTGGGTGGCGCCTCATTTCTCGCGATCGGGCGAATCTACTGCCGATTTTATAAGCGATGCTTAATGGTGCGTTGTGCCATATCAGCGATCGCCGTCACCGTGATCGAATTTGTCAGCGGTTGCCTTCTTAACCGCCGTTTGAAACTGAAGGTCTGGAACTACCAAAAACAGCCGTTTAATATCTTAGGGCAGGTCTGCCTTTTATACACGGTTTTATGGGGATTTCTCAGCATTCCGGCCGGGTGGCTGTACCGTCATTTGTGCTCGGCAGAGGGGCAGAGGTGAGCGAGAGGACAAATACCGCATTTCGGGGAACGGGCGGAACAGATATCCCGTCCGAATAACACCAGCCGATGACAAAAATCGTTGCTTTCCTCCGGGGGCAACAGCTTTTTCAGCGCCATTTCCACCTTGTACGGGTCTTTGGAATCGGTCAGGTGTAGCCGACCGGAAATGCGGATGCAGTGGGTATCGGTGACCACCGCCGGTTTGCCGAAAATATCCCCGCAAACGAGATTGGCGGTTTTTCGTCCGATACCCGGCAGACGGGTAAGCTGTTCAAGGGTATCCGGCACCTCACCGCCGAATTCTTCGCAAAGCATCCGGCTGAGTAAAGCGAGATCCCGTGCTTTGGTTTTGTACAATCCGCAGGAACGGATAAACGGCTCGATCTCCTCCGGGGTGGCGGTCGCCATAACTTGAGGGGTGGGATACTTTGCAAACAGGGCGGGGGTGACCATATTCACCCGCGCATCGGTGCATTGCGCCGCCAGCCGGGTGGATACCAGCAGTTGAAAAGGATCGGTATATTCCAGCGAGCAGATCGCATCGGGGTACTGCTGTTTGAGTAACTCGATCACTTCTAATGCCCGTTGTTTCTTGGTCATAAAGCATCTCTCCTTTGTCATCTAATGGTATCATAAATGACCGGATTTTGCAAATAAAAAGGGGATTATACGGTTTTGTCTCCTTTTCACTTGCGAAGTGACAGTTTTTCTGCTACAATAGAGAAAATGTGTCTTGGGAAGGAGGCCGACAACATGAGAATACCGCTTGCGGACCGAATGCGCCCGAAAACTCTGGAGGATGTGGTCGGTCAACGGCATATTTTAGGACCGGGAAAAGCGCTTCAAAATATGATCGAAGCGGGCAAGATTCCGAACCTCATTTTCTACGGTCCGGCCGGGGTGGGGAAGACTACCGTGGCTCGCATTATTGCCGAGCGTTCGGATATGCGGCTACATAAACTCAACGGCACCACCGCCTCTACCGCCGACTTCCGTGAGATTATGGAAGAAACCGACTCGTTAATGGGTCAAAACGGCATTTTATTGTATCTCGATGAGATTCAGTATCTTAACAAACGTCAGCAACAGATTCTGCTTGAATATTTAGAGAATGGGCGAATCACCCTCATCGCTTCCACCACCGAAAATCCCGCTTTTTACGTTTATAGTGCGGTGCTCAGCCGCTCCGCTGTATTTGAATTTAAAGCGATCGCCCCCGAAGAGATCGAAGTGGCGGTTCGCCGCGGGTTTGATTTCCTAAGTGAAGAGAACGAATATGAGATCGTTGTGCCGGACAAGGTTGTAAAGTATATTTCCTTTACGTGCAACGGTGACGTTCGCACCGCCTTGAATCTTACCGAAAATGCGGTGAATGCCACCGTCCCGGACGAGGAAGGGAAATTGATCCTTCATTTGGATACGGTGGTGCAGTTGACCGGACGAAGTGCGGTGCGGTACGATAAAGGCGGGGACGAGCATTACGACATTATTTCCGCCTATCAGAAGTCGATGCGCGGTTCGGACGTGGATGCGGCTCTTCATTATCTCGCACGATTATTGGAAGCCGGAGACCTGCCTTCAGCTTGTCGGCGGTTGCTCGTTTGTGCTTGTGAAGACGTGGGGCTCGCTTATCCGAATATTATCTCGATCGTGAAGTCGGCGGTGGATATTGCTCTGCAGGTGGGATTGCCGGAGGCACGATTGCCGCTCGCTGATGCGGTTATTATGGTATGCCAGGCGCCGAAATCCAATGCCGCCTATCACGCGATCAATGCCGCCATGGAGGACGTTCACAACGGACATACCGGGGCGGTACCCCGTCAGTTGCAGAATAAGCACGTGGACGGTATGGACGTGGAGAAAAAAGGACATTTTTACTTGTATCCCCACGATTTCCCGCATCATTGGGTTGACCAGCAGTATCTGCCGGATTCCCTCAAGGATAAGGTGTATTACGTCCCCGGTAATAATAAAAATGAGCAAGCATTTGCCGTCTATTGGGACGGCATTCGTAAGAAAAAATAAAGAAAAGCGCACAGAGAATTTTCTCTGTGCGCTTTTTACTTTAAAAATGCTCCGAAATGGATAGTTCGCCGGGATTGTCACGAAGACGTAAGCTTTGCAGATCGCTGATATTTAAGGTTCCGAGTAGCAAGGACAATCCTGCATAAAGTGCCGTGATAACCAGACTTCCAATCACCATTCTCGGCAGGGCAGTCAGATCGCCGAACGCGGTTACACGTTGCAACAGTTCGGTGATAGCGCAAGCCAGTGAAACCGCAACAACCGGTTTTATCACCCAATCACCCCACTGCATCTGAACGCCGGTCACCTTTAAAAGGCGGTGGAGATTGAGTAGGGAGGTTAGCAGGTTGCTGAGCACCATAATGAACAAAAATCCTGCAAGCCCCTTTGCCGGAAGGATAAAAAGAATGAGTGCAATACGACTGGCAGAATCCAACACGCTGTAAATGAGGGAAGAAACCTGCTGTCCCAAGCCCTTGAGCATACCGTCTACGATACTTTCCAAATACATAACCGGCATCAGCGGGGCTAACACCCGCAGTAAAAATCCTACCGTTTCGCTGTGATACAGCGTTTCCCCGAGATCGTAGGCGAATACGGTGAAAAGACCGCTGAGTAGCATCGAGATGAGTAAGGTGAGCTGTAAAACCCGAACCACCGCGCGCTTTACTTTCTGTTGTTGGTGCAAGGTGTGTGCTTCGGACAGTTCCGGAATCAGTAGGGTGGATA
>JAFSAC010000027.1 GCA_017442265.1 Clostridia bacterium
CCGGGTTTTTAGCGGGCTCAGTATACTGAAACCGCTGTTCCACCACGTTATGTACCACCCGAACCTTGTCCGGGGCGCAGCCGGTCTTCCCGACGACCGCCTCCTTCAGTGCGGCGGATACACACAGAAAATCGTCGCTTTTTTCCACCGTTTTCTTCAGCTCACGAAGAATATAGGCGGGCAGTTTTTTTCGAAAATACAAGCTGTGATGCTCCATGACCACAAACGGGATGCCGGTTTCCCCCGACAGCCGTCCGGCCACAAAGCCGGTCGGACAACTGAAATGTGCATACAGTTTTTTGGGGGTACCGTGATCCTGCATCGCCCGACGTAAGAGCCGCCGGTATTTTTTCAGATAGAGGGCGGTGGTCAACCGGGGGAATTTGGATTGTGCCAGCGGAAATACGGTGGTTTCGTACACCGGAAATCCCTCTTCCTCCCGGACGGTAATCTTCTTTTTCCCCAGCTTTTTAGCGCGTGCCACGTTCAGCACCACGATAGAAAGTCCCCGGTTTCGCAGTTCCACACACTGCTCCAGCACAAACCGCCCGAGCTGGGGGTTCCGGCTATTGGGGAAACAGAAGGACATCACGAATACGGTGTTATTCATACGTTAACCGCTTTCTCTTGTTTTGGATTGATCGCCCCGATCAGCAGCGGGATCAAAAAGAAGAAAATGATGGAACTCTGCATGGTTCTGAAGGGGTTGAAAGTGCCCATAAGCAGGAAGGTCGCCGCGAGTCCCAAGCCCAGCTGATCACTGCCGGTGTAATCGTCCTTGAGGGTCTTAAAATAGATATACAGATACGGAATGCCGCCGATAAGACCGAAGTTTGCCAGCGCATCCACCCATTCACAGTGGTTACCGACGCCGAAATACTTCGGACGGTAAAAGCCGTTGCCGTGCTGATGAGCCACACCGATCAGCGGGTTTTTGAGGAAGGTATTGATCGATTTCAGCGGGATACTGAGCCGCCCTTCCGCATAATCACCGTCACCGGCGCCGGCGAGCATATTGCCCAAGCTCTGTAAACGGTCACCCAAAACGGTAGTGTTACCGGCGCTGATCGATATCAACAGATTGCCGATCACCGGCAACAGCAGGACTAAAATTACAAACACCAGAATGGTAAACAGCACCACCTGCGCCGCGTTACTGCCGCGAAGCGGGTCTTTTCGGACCGGCGGGATAATTAGTGAAACCAACAGCCCGAATACGAACGCCACCAGTGTAATGGTGGACAGCGTTTCGTAAACCACCAGCGCGATAAACACGATCATAACCGCCGCCAGGATCTTTCGGGACTGTTTTTGGATCCGGCCGTTTCGCAACGCATCAAACAAAAACACACCGAGCAGCGACAGCGCATACGCAAAACCGTATCCGCCGCCGATCGCGATAACGCCGTAGTCCCCGGTATGGTCTGCGATACGGCGGGCGTTCACGTCCAGACTGGTATACGCGTTATAGGCGTTCAGCATATAAATGAAGGTAATGATGAGCAGACCGGTGAGCACGAAGGAATAAGACCGAGTCCCTCTTTTATCCTTATAATATAAGAACAAAATGATCATTGAAAAGTGGATAGCCGCTTCCAGCGCTTTTTTCAAAGCAAAAACGATACCGCCGACCGGATACCCCACCACCGTCATATACAGCACCACAAACCCGGCACACAAGACCCGGCGGTCGGATATGGTGACCTTAAAGCCGGACTGGATCAGTAGCGCCAGCATGGTGAGCGCACAAAGCGCCAAACTGATATACATATACAGATCACTGGTGATGCCGGACAGCGAAAACGCCAAAAAGATCAGCACCAGCACGTCTATCCATTGTATGCGATTGTTTTTTTCATCGCGATAAGCTTCAAGCATAACCTTTTTCTCCGTTAAATGTTATAACCACAACTGATTTTAAACACCTTCCGGTATACGAGATACGCCGTATATCGCAGGGCGCTGAACAGCCCCACCCGGTTTTCCTTCAGCGTTTTGACCGCTTTTTTGAGGTCGTGCTTGCTGAAAAGATAATGCCGGTAGGTCTGCAGGGCGATCATCTTATCAAACTTCTTCTTCTGTTCGGGGGACAGCTCGTCAATGTCCTTTTTGAAGGTATTTTTGAAGTTTTCCAAAATCTCTTCATAGGTACGCTTACGCTCGTGGAAGCTGTCCACGTAGTTGATCTGTCCGAAGGTGTTAACAAACGCCAGCTTGTAGCGTTTGGTGATTTTCAGCATATATTCGTAGTCCTGATTCCGGTGGAAGGATTCATCAAAGCCGCCCACCGCCTCAAACACCGAACGACGGACCATAGGCCCGGTGCCGCCGCCGTGCCAGAAATTCCGGCACAGCTCGTGGAAATTCACGTAGCCCTCCCGCTTTTCGGTACTGCGGGAAACAAGCTTATCTCCGTTTTTCCGGTAATACCGGCAGTAACAGGCACCCCACGACTCGTCCAATCCTTCCAGCCGTTCCACCTGCGCTTTGATCTTGCCGGGCAGATATTCGTCATCGTCATCCAAAAATGCGAGATACTCGCCCTTGGAATGCCGGGCGCCGGTGTTGCGCGCCGCCGAGCCGTTTTTATTCTTTTCGTGCTGGAGGTAGGTGACCAGCGGCTCATTTTCATACTGCTTCATCAGCTCTTCGGTCAGCTTCCGACCCTCGGTATCGGGGTCATTATCATCCACCACAAAAATCTCGATCGGCCGATAGGTCTGATTGATCGCGCTGTTGATCGCGCGGGCCAGGGTGTCCGGCCGTTTATAGGTAGGAATGATAATAGATACCAGCTTATTTTGGTCGCTCATGATCCCGTCCTCCTGTTTCACTCTTTTACCAGTTCAAAATCCTCGCCAAACAAATAATCGGTTTCATCCGGGTCAAACTGCACGTACCCGCTCCACGGATAAAAGGTAAGTTCCCCGAAATACACCTTGCCGTCCACGTTGTAAAGGTCCACCCGCACGTACGGGAAATCCTCCGAGAGTTTCGCCGCCGCTTTGAGCATTTCCTCTAGGTTTTCCGGTCTTTCGACCTCCCGGTCGGCGGCGGGGCAATCGCTGGTAATATTCAGCCGATTCCAATCGGTGTCATAAAAATTCCGCTTATGCTCGACGTACCGGTCAACGTCCACAATGATATATTTCGGTTTTCCGCGATAGCAGAAAATCTTATAATCGTTAACACCCGCTTCGGGGTTCTCCCGATTCACCAGCAGTTGTTCCGCGATGATCCCCGGCTGAAGGCCGTAGTACGCCCACTCGCGTCCGCCGGAATGGGTTTTCGCCTTGCGGACCGGCAGCTGCTGTTTTACCTCATCAATGTTCAAGGTGCTTTTATCGTGACAAAGCACCACCCGCAGACCGCCGCCACCGTTGGTGGTTTTCAGCACAAAGCTGTCCGGAAGTTTCTCCCAATCGATCTCATCTACCGACCGAAAATGCCCGTACGAGTCCACCAGAATATCCTGAAGCCCTTTTTTCGCTACGTAATCCCGCACCTCGTATTTATGCACGCATTGATGCATCACCGGGTTGCGGTAGTACAGCTTATACCACTGCAGTTTTTCGGTATACCGTTTCGGATTTTTCAGATTGAGTGCGCGTCCGGTCTTGATCCAATACTGAATACGCAGCATCGTCTTGTCCGGAATAAACCGCAGGCAGTTAAGCACCGCCGCCCGGACCGCGCGGGTTTTGAATATCTTTTTATAATCCACCTTATAATTCCTCCAGATATTTGTTCACCACAATCTGTCGGTCGAATTCACGTTCCATTTTCGCCCGTCCGGCCAGTCCCATTTGCTCCTTTTCCTGGTGGGACAGCGCCAAAAACCGTTCGATCTTTTGAATCAGGTCCTCCGCATCCCGCTGTTTGACCAAAAAGCCGTTCACCCCGTCGTCCACCGCTTCACGGCAACCGGCACGGTCGGTGGTGATCACCGGGCGGGCGGTAGCACAGCTTTCCAGCAGAACGTTGGACATTCCTTCAGGATAAAAAGAGGGATGCACGGTACAGTGGGTCTGCCGGTACATCGCCGGCATATCCCGGACCAGTCCGTGATAGATAATGACCTCCTGCTGTTGCAAATGCTCCAGCTGTTCTTTGTATTCCTCCTGACAGGCGCCGCAAATATGAAAGCGGGTGAAGGGATATTTTCCCCGGATATATTTTGCGGCCTCCAGGTACTGATCAATGCCTTTTTCCCGCATCACACGAGCCACAAACACAAAATCCACCGTGTCGGTTTCCGGATAGGGCTCCGCCACATACCGGCTGAGATTTACCCCCGAACCGGGAAGCAGATCGTACCGGCCGTTCACCATACGGTGACTAACCATAAACTGTTGATTCGCCCCGTTCTGGAAAAACACCTTTTTGGCTTTTTTGATGCCCCACTTATACAACAGCACCGTCAATTTTTGCAACAGGCCCGGATTTTCCACCGCCGAGCCGAGTCCGGTGACGTTGACCACGTACGGAACCTTCAGCGCCTGACAGGCAAGACCGCCGTATATGTTCGGCTTGATCGTATAGGTAAACACGATGTCAGGGGCTTCCCGGCGGATGATCCGTTTATACTGTTGCAACAGTTTAAAATCCTCGATCGGATTGGTGCCGCGGCGGGAAAGTTTCACGTCCAGACATTCACAGCCCAGCGCCTGAAGATCCGCCGTCCGTTCGCCCGCCGGCACAGCGGCAATCACCCGATGCCCGTCGGCAATCAGCTTTTGCAGCAATTCCCGCCGGAACACGAACAATCCGCCGTCCTTATTGGCTAAAATCAGTACCGTTTTTCCCATTGGTATCACCAACCCTATTCAGCGGTCAACTCCGCCGTTTCCTTTTCGGCCTCTTCGATGCTCTTGGCGTTAAAGGTTTCCGCATCCACAAAGGTGGGTACCACCGCCATGAGCGTCTCCCGCACCGACACCTCTTCGCCGTTTTCCACCTGCTCCACCGTCCGGCGAAGCATGGTCAACCGCGCTTCGATCTCCTCGCGGGACAACGGCGTGTCCCATTCGATAAAGATCTCGTCGTCGGTGGTTTTCACGTGGGTTTCGGAATGGATCAGCAGTTCTTCGAACAGCTTTTCGCCCGGACGAAGCCCGATCTCCTTAATTTCAATATCCTGCCCCGGCTCCAATCCGCACAGACGGATCATCTTCTCCGCCAGCTCGTAGATCTTCACCGGCTCGCCCATATCCAGCACGAACAGTTCACCACGCCGTGCCATGGTACCGGCCTGCAGTACCAACTGGCTCGCCTCCGGAATGGTCATAAAATACCGCACGATCCGTTTATCGGTAATGGTCACCGGACCGCCTTTTTTGATCTGCTTCTGGAACAGCGGGATGACCGAGCCGTTAGAGCCGAGCACGTTGCCGAACCGCACCGCCGCAAACCGGGTCATGCTGTTGGTACGGCATTGAATGAGCATTTCGCACATCCGCTTGGTCGCGCCCATAACGTTGGTGGGGTTAACCGCTTTGTCGGTGGAGATGAGGATAAACCGCTCCGCACCGTATATTTCCGCCATATCGGCGGTGTTGTAGGTTCCGAAAATGTTATTTTTGATCGCTTCGGCGCTACTCTGTTCCATAAGCGGCACGTGCTTATGCGCCGCCGCGTGGAATACCACCTGCGGGCGGTAGGTCCGGAATAACTGATCCAGCCGGGCACGGTCCCGCACCGAACCGATCTCCACCGTCAGGGTAAGCTTATCGCCATAGGTCTGAATCAGCTCCTGCTGAATCTCATAGGCGTTGTTTTCATAAATATCAAATATCACGAGGTGTCCCGGGTTGCAGGCGGCGATCCGGCGGCACAGCTCACTGCCGATCGATCCGCCGCCGCCGGTCACCAGAATGGTTTTGCCGGCATAATAGTTGAGCGACTGATGATAGCTGATCGGTTTGCGGAACAAAAGGTCCTCGATCTGGAAATCACGGATAACCAGTTCCGGCTCCGGATGATTTTCTCCGAGCGCCGGCGCATCGTACACCTTCACCACGTATCCGAGATCGGCATAATGCTGGAACAAAAATTCCGCCCGCGCCTGATCGAGATCGTTGATCGCCACCACGATCTCCCGCACCTCGTTTTTCTGCAACCGTGCAGGGAGATTGATGTCGTGGGCGCCGTATACCGGCAGATCGGTAATGGATTTTCCGATCTTCATCGAATCGATATCGATAAAGCACACCGGACGGTAATTGGTTTTGGCGCTGTCCCGAAGACTGCGCACCAGGGCGATACCGAGCTGTCCGGCACCCACCACCGCAATGTTGGTGCACACCTTCTGACTGCTGCGGCGTTGCCGCTTGATCCATTTATAGAGAAGCCGGTAAACAAACCGCGCACACAGGGTGACAAGACAGGTGACCGCGGTCACCGCCACCACCTGCAATACCGCCTCACGCAAACCGCGGATGAGCACCAGTATAAGCGCCAGCACCCCGGCGATCGCATCACAGATGATCAGCCGCAGATAAATGCGGGTGTCCGAATACCGCCACATACTGTGGTACATATTGCCGGACAGCCGGACGCCAAACAGCGCTATCGCCGTAGCTACCGTGGCAAACACGACCGCCTCCCGGGTGGCAAACGGCTGATAGATCGCATTCGCCGCCAGATAAAAAGCGGTGTTGACCATCAAAAAGCCGCACACGTCCACCAAAAACAGGATCGGCCGTCTTAATTTTTTAAAGATTCTCCAGCCCGCTGACGTTTTTTTCGTCTCCAAACATAACACTTCCTGTTAATCAAATAAGAAGGAATCTCACAACAATTTCTCTGCCAGCAGATCCATTTGCCGCAGATACTCGGCTCCCAGCCGTTTTTCCAACACCCGGCGGCCCGCCAGGAGATTTTGCGGGCGGGCGGTCAGATTGTGACAATCCGAACCGAGCACCGCGCCTTCCCGCCGCATCAGTTTTAATGCCGTCCGGCGGGTAGAGAAATGAACAAGACTTTCGGCGTTAACCTGCACCAAAACCGGCATATCGAGCACCGCCGAAAAAATACCGCGGTCGGTCTGAAACGGTATAAACCGCTCCGGATGCGCCAGCATCACCCGATATCCCCGTTGCAGTATCCCGTCCAGCTCCTGAAGGTCTCCCTTATGCCAGGAGCGAAACGGCATTTCGAGCAACAACAGCCGGGTGCCTTCCACACACAGCGGCTTTAACCCTTCCGCCCGGCTGATGCCGGTGAAAAAGGCGACCTCGGCCCCGGCCAACACCTGCACCCCGCAAGCGGCGGCCGTGTCGGCAATCTGCTCCATAGCCCGATTTCTCTCCTGAATAAAATGATCAAAAGACATCTTATCCGGGTAAAAATGCGAGGTGGCGATCACCGTATCGATCCCTTGCTCCGCCGTTACTTTCAGCATCTGCACCGTCATATCCCGATCCCGGCTTCCGTCATCGATACCGGGCAGAATATGGGTGTGAAAATCAACGATTTTCATCGGAGGATTCCGGCTTTTTCGACCGTTTCCGACCGTAGCCGTAGCCGTAATAGCCATAGCCGTATTTGTACCCGTACTTCTTGCCGTACTTCTTCTTGTAGGCACGTTTATCCTCTTCCGCACCGCTGAGCACAAAGCCGAGCACCTTCGCTTCCGCAAACTCCAGCTTCTGCAGGGCGGCATCCACGTCCCGGGTGGTGGACATATTCTGCCGTACCACCACCAGCACGCCGGATGCGTATTTGGACAGGATCACCGCATCCGCCACCTCGTTGATCGGCGGGGTGTCGATAATGATGTACTCGTATTTTTCCGAAAGCCGATCGAGCAGCATCTGCATCTGTTCCGAGCCGAGCAGTTCGGTGGGGTTGGGCGGAATGGTGCCGGCGGTGAGCACGTGCACCCCGCTCGGCAACGCATAGATCTGCATCTCCTGCCCCCGGATACCGACCAACGCTTCGGTCAGACCCGGCACGTTTTTGATCTTCAGTTTTTTACTGACGGTGGGCAGACGCAGGTCGCAGTCGAGAAGCAGTACCCGCGACTGATTCTGTGCAATCGCGATCGCGAGGTTAATGGCGGTGGTACTCTTGCCCTCACTGCGATCCGAACTGGTCACCACGATTTTTTTACAGCCCTCACCCGGCATGGTGAAGATCAGATTGGTACGGAGCAGCTTATACGCCTCCTGGATCGCAAAAGGCGATTCTTCGCTCAGCAAATGAGCAATCTCTTGGGAAACCGCTTTTTTATCATTACGCATAGTTTCTATTCTCCCAGCATTTAAGCGTTAATTTTTGTTTGATAATCGGCTTAAACCCGATCACTTCTTTTTGCCGTATCCGTAATGGTATCCGCTGTGTTCCGAAACGGCCAGCTCCAGATCAGGGATAGACGCGAGCAGCGGGTAATCCCACTGCACAAACTCCTCCGGACCGCGAACGGTGTTATCCAACATAGCGAGAATGGTGATGAGCGCCACACTCAGCACCAGCCCGATCGCCGCACCGACGCCCGCCGCCGTGCGGTAGTTGGGGTAAGAGGTGCTTCCGGGCATCCGGGCATAATCCACCACCTTGGCGGTGCCGCCGGCCAGCGTTTCGGTCAACTGATCGGAAGCAACGTCCGCCAGTGCGTTGGCCGCTTTCATCGCGAACACCGGGTTGGGGTTGGAAATGGAGATGCGGAATACCTCGGTTTCGTTGATCGCCGCAATGGACATGCTCCGGCTGAGCTGACCCACTGTCACCTCACCCTCGAGACCCGCCCGGTCGATCACCTCGTCCAGCACCGTGTAGCTGTCGATGATCGCCGCATAGGTATCCACCAAACGGGCGGAGGCGATCAGGTCGTTCGCGGTAATGCCGGCAGCATTGCCGTCGTTGCGGTTATGTACGTACAAAGTAACGCTCGCGCTGTAAGTCGGGGTCACCAGCACGTACACCCCGGACCAGGCCACCACGCCGCACAGCAGCATACTGAGAATGATGTAGTGCAGCTTATGCAGCAACTCACCCACCAGTGCCCCCAAGTCTAAGGTGTATTGGTTATCCGCTTTGTTTAACACGCTCATTTTATCCCTGCTTTCGCATTATATTGATTTTTTCTTCCCCGTTTTTGTGCCAAATGAACACAAAATGTCCATAATATCAAAAATATTCTAACATAAACATAAATTATTGTAAAGGGGAAACAAGTCATTTCAGCGAGCAAAATTATCCCAATTGTTCCATTTTTTACAACCGGTTCATCATCGCAAACTTTTTGGGGGTGATCCCTTTGAGTTTTTTAAATACCGCCGCAAAATAATTGCTGTCGTTAAAGCCGCAGGCGGTCGCCACCGCGGTCACCGAAACCGGCGCATCAAGAAGCAGTTTTTCCGCCGCCGAAATGCGTGCCATATTGATGTATTCGCTCAGTCCCGCCCCGGTCACGCTCTTAAAAAGCTTGGAAAAATGCCCCGGGCTCATCGCGTATTTTTTGGCGAGGAAGGTCAGACTCAGGTCGGTGTTGAAGTTAGCGCTGATATACTTGGCGGCATCCTGAATGATGCGGTAAGACTCGCTCGCTTCGGTTCGGTCCTCTTTCAGCCGATACCGGGAAATGAGGATCAGCGCCTCCCGGAGATACAGGCATTGAAGCTGGACGTAGCCCTTGCTTTGATGCTTTTTTTCGTGCTCCATTTTGCGGAAAATATCCTGCAGTTTATACACCTTTTCCGGCGGAAACCGCACCAGCTTATCCCGCTTTAATTCCTCGATATATTCCCGGCATTCTTCCCCGACCGCCTCATCCGAAAAGTCGAATAAAAGGCGCTCCACTCCTCCGTCGTTTTCGCCGGTGGTTTTATGCAGTTCCCCCTTGGGGACGAAGATCATATCCCCCGGCTCGAGGATGTAAATTTCATTGCCGACCACGTACCGTATCTTCCCCTTTTCGAGAAAGTACATCTCGTGCCGGTCGTGCATGTGCGCCTGCGGCATCACCAATGCGTGGTCCCGCACCGATCGGTGGAAGGAAAGTAATTTTTCTTTATTTTCAATATCCATTTTCATCACCCGAGGTCATTATACCATACCCCTCTCAGGTAATCAAACAATATTTTCCTGTTTTTTGGTTCCTATATCCAAAATTTCAAGGAAAGCAAAAATATTTGTCGTCATAATAAAGACAGAAACACGAAAAACCGGGCGTTCTCAAGCAAGATCGCCGCCGCGAAAGGAATGTGTTGGTATGAACGAGTACCCGAAGGTAGACAAAAACCTCATCAAGGTCACCGATTATCAGGTGCTGGGCAAACTGCCGGATCCGTTTGTTATGGACGACGGCACCCCGATCACCTCTCCCGATCAGTGGGCCGACCGTCGCCGTGAGATGTATAAAACGGCGATCGAACTGCAATACGGTCCCACCCCGCCCGAACCGGATTTTCTGGAGGTCACCCTGCTCAGTAAGACCCCCAAAGTGGTGGTGTATTCGATCGTCACCGGCCCGTACGCTCACCCGGTACGGTTCACCATGACCCTCATCAAACCGCGCGGCGACGGCCCGTTCCCGGCGGTGGTGGACGGCGATCTGTGCTTCCAGTACCCCTTCACCCCCAACTTCGGGGACACCTTTGTCAATAACGGCATTATGCTGGTGCTGTTCAACCGCACCGAGCTGGCTCCCGATATCTCGGCGGCCGGTCGCAACGGTCAGATGTATTCCGCCTATCCGGGTGTCAAATTCGGCGCTCTGCAGGCATGGGCGTGGGGCTACTCCCGTTGTGTGGATGCGCTGGAAAAGATCGGACTGGCGGATATGAACTGCATCACCTTCACCGGTCACTCCCGCGGCGGCAAAACTGCGATGCTCGCCGGTGCGCTGGATGAGCGCGCCGCGATCGTTAATGCGAACGAAACCTGTGCCGGCGGCTGCGGCTGCTACCGCATCCACATGGAAGCGGAGGACGAAAACGGCAAGGTGGGTCGGAGCGAGACCTTAAAAGACATCCTCCGTCCGTTCACCTTCTGGTTCGGCGAGGACCTCCCGCAGTATGCCGAAAAGGAAGAGGAGCTTCCCTTTGACTCCCACTTCCTCAAAGCCATGGTCGCCCCGCGTACCCTCTTTATCTCGGAGGCGGGCAGTGACATCTGGGCCAACCCCATTGGCTCCTGGCAGACCACCATGGCGGCCAAAGAGGTGTTCAAATTCCTCGGGGTGGAGGACAACGTTTTCTGGTACTTCCGCCGTGGCTTCCACTTCCATAAGATCCAGGATATCGAGATGCTGGTGAACGTCATTCTGCATAAGAAGGACGGCCAGCCGCTCAGCGAAGATTTCTTCAAAACGCCGTTTGAAGAGCCCGACCTCATCTTCGACTGGAAAGCCCCCGAAACGAAATAATCCGTACGTAAAAAAAAAGACCCGCAAGCTCACGCTTGCGGGTCTTTTTTTATGGATTTCAGATCAAACGGTCAAAGGTGAACACCCGGAAATCATAGGGGTTCAGCTTACGGGCTTCGTCCATAGCGGCTTTCGCTTCGTCCACCTTATCGTAGCCGAGCAGAGCAAACGCCTTAAGGATGTTGCCGTCGGTGAGGTTATTCTTCTCAATGTCGTACTCAAACGGCATCGGGGACGGAGAACCGACACCGTAGTAGGTGCGCAGGTCCTTGTTGACAATGAAGTTGTCAGCGGTGGCGAGCATCTCGTCCAGCACCGCTTTCGCCTCGTCCTCACGGCCGAGCTTTTTCAGCGCCAGCGCCCGGAACAGGGAAATTTCCGAGACCGCCGCCTTATACACCGCCGCATCCTCGAACGCCGCTTTCGCTTTTTCAAGGTCGCCCTGCTGTTCGTACAGCACGCCGAGGTAGTAGTAGATGTGCGCTTCCTGGTTGAAGAAGGTTTTGGCTTCACCGTAGGATTTGGGCATATTGATGCCGTCCATTAAGAGCTGTTCCGCATGCTCCCCATTGCCGGCTTCCAGTTCTTCCTTGCCGTACAGCACGTGCATCCACGCATGCTGTTTGGTGAGCTTGCCTTCGCCACCCTCGTAGATGTGGAAATGCTTCACCCGTGCCATTTCGATAGCACCGGCAAAGTCCCCGGTCTGGGACAGAAGGGTGAGCTGGTCGAGATAGCAGTCATCCCGCTCTTTAAGCAGTGCCGGATACTGTTTGTACACTTCCAGCCGCTGTTCGGGGGTGTAGTTCATATTCTTGAGCAACTGCTGATACTCGAGCAACAGACGCGGGTGGGTCGGGTCGAATTTCAGCGCATTTTCAAGGCATTCCTTCGCCTTTTCTGCATTACCCGCCTTGTCAAAGTAGTACAGCGACAGGTTGCGCCATACCTTACCCTGCTTCGGATTGCGGGTGACACCCTCCGCCCAAACAGCGGCGGCTTCCTTGTAACGGAACCGGTCGTAGTACAGCGAGCCGAGGTAGTAGCAGGCGTTGGCCGCCTCCTTCACCGTGTCGATCGCATACTGTAAAACCGGGACGTCCTCCAGACGGGACGGGAAGCAGATGCCGGTGTCGATCGCTTCCGCCTTCGCAATATAGGCAGCTTCCTTTAAGCAGTAGCCCTTGTAATACTCAATGAGCGGATGCTCGCCCGGATACAGTTCCAGCGCATACACCGCATCTTCCACCAGACCCGCCTTCAGGTAATCGCACACCACGTCAAGCAGGTTCTCGGCCTTGAGCATAAACTGCGCCATATCCGCTTGGTTATTCGCAAAGTGAGAGTATTCCACCATAGCGAACAGGTCCAGCAGATCATCATTCACCCCGGCCTTCGCATTCGCTTCGGCGGCCTTGCGGTCCAAACGGCGCAAGATCGCGGTTTTGAGGTTGTGCGCCTTGGTGTGACCGCGGTTGAGCCCGATCGACTCGTCCAGCTTGTCAAGAGCGGCCACAAAATCGCCGTTCTTGCAGTCAAGGCACGCCAGTTCAAACAGCGCGGCGCTCCGATGAGCGTAGTTCCACGCGGCTTTGTACAGAATATCGTAAGCATCCTTATTCTCACCGAGGTAGGTCAGCGCCAGACCCTTGAGGTAGAACGCCTCGGTATCGGTGGGATGCTCGTTGCGGGAGGTAAGCCGCTTGATCGCCACGTCACAGTAAGCGACACACTTCTTGTACTCCCCGTTTTTCAGGCACAGACGTGCCATAGAGGTATTACAACGGATGTCGCCGGGGTCACGGCGGATACCCTCAAGGTAGTAATCCTCCGCTTTATAGTTATGCTGTTTGTACTGCTCCAGGTGGTAGCCGTTGATGTACAGCTCCTCCACCGTCTCGATCTCGCGCGGGCGCTTGACCGGCATTCTGGGCTCGATCGGCTGTTTCTGTCCACGGATATAGGGGGTGTAGGACACCAAAGTCTTGCCCTCGGCGCTGATGAGCGACACGGTGATATCGTTAAAGTCGGTATCCCCCATATCGATCGTCTTCATATACGATTTATCCGGGGTGAAATCGCAGGTTTCGGTGAACAGGATCTTATCCTTCGCCGCTACCCGGACGGTCGCCTTCTTAAATTCGCCGGTCACGTTGAAGCCAAAATACAGACCGTCTTCCCGCTTCTCCATATTCATCGCCGCATCAATGCTGGCGTTTTTCGGCTCACCGATATCACGGATCGGATACCAGTACTGCTCAAACTCACGGGATTCGTACGGCGCAATCCAGGTAAAGTCCGGCTGGTTGTCGGTGTACACACCGGTCATCAGCTCGATGTACGGACCGTTTTCGTCGGTCAGGTTGTTACACCACATATCGCCGAAATCGCCGGTGCCCCAGTGCCACATCTTCTTACCGGGAGAGATATGGTGGTTGGCGACGGTGGCAATACCCTTTTTAATGCCCACGTCATAGCCGGCAATAAAGTCCATATCCGACTGCCCCTGCGAAATGAGGTAGGAGGACGGAACCTTCACCGCGCTGTATTTCGAAATATCGGTACCCTCGCCGAAATCGTACGGACGGGCGGTTTTAAACACGCCTTTGGCGATCGGCCATTCCAGCACCGCGCGACGGTCGTGGTCGTTGACCCACTCGCAGTCCGGCGGGAACACGGTACGGTAATCGTCGTTCACCGGCACCGCAAGGTTCGCCCACCACATAAAGATCTGCGGGAACGGGGTGCGGTTATACACACGGATTTTGGCCTTGATGTAGCTTCTGCCCTTATCAACGGTGATACCCGCCATACCCTTCATGCGGTTGAACGGCTCCACCTCGCCGGTCCACACCGTTTTACCGCCGTCGGGGTTTTCCTCGATGACCGCCTGAAGCGGCATATAGGTGGTCGGGCGGTGATGCTGCGGCCAGTTGAATTCAATACCGCCGGAGATCCACGCGCCGGCAAGACCCACCAGCGCCGGCTTCACCACTTCGTTGTAATAGATAAAGTCGTGCTCACCGACCTTATCGTAGCCGCGCAGGATCTTCCCGCCGATTTCCGGCAGGACCTGGGTTTTGATGTATTCGTTTTCGAGGGTGAACACGTCGTATTCCACGTTCGTTTTCTCATCGCTCAGACCGTCGGAATACGGAATGGGATACAGCCGTCCGGACGCACCCTGATACGGCTTGTTTTCAAAGAACATCGGCAGTTCATTCGGCTTTTTCGGGATATAGGTCGGAATGATCTGCTTGTGCTTTTTGACGTTTACTTTACTCACAGTCAACACTCCTTCAACATAAGAATTCCATACACCTTCATTGTATCCCCGCCGGCTAAAAAAAGAAAGTCAAAAAAGAATGTGAGAAATTACAGGTTTTTTTGTTGTCTTTCGGAATAGAGTGCGGTATAATTTCCTTAAAGGCGGTGAGAAAATGGTCGGAATATTGCTGGATACCAATTACGCAAGCAGTCTTTGGTGTAAAAACTTATATATGAGTTTGACCGCGCGGTTGCGGGACAAACGGATTCCGTTTGTGGAGCTCGCCGACACCTGCGGTGGGGACCTCGATACGGTATTTATCATCGCCTCCGACCGGGAATGGACCCGCTCTGCGATCCAGCAGTTGAATGCCGGCAACATCCGTCCCATTCTCATCTGCAACCAGTCGGAGCACCTGCCCGGATGCATTTACAGTTGTGTCTGTTCAGACATCTCCAACTCGATGAAAAACCTGCTGGACACCTTGAAAATCAAGAAAAAATCCCGCATTGCGCTGTTCGGTATGAACACCGATTCGATCGCTGATACCAGCCGGGTGGACAGTCTTTTCGTGTGGAAGGAATCGGCCTTTGAAACGCTGGAGGTGTTCACCAACAACGGGTCACTCGCGGATTGCTTTGACCGGTTTTACGCCCGGTGCGACCGGTTTGATGCCGCGATCTGTCTTAACGATTTCGCCGCCGTGTCGCTGGTGCGCCACCTGCGGGAAAAAGCCCCCGAAAAACTGGAAAAGCTGTATATTTTAAGCTGTGCCGCCAACGAAATTTCCGGTCATTACCGGGATCATATCCTGTCGCTGAATATGAACTTCGAACAGTACGGAAAAGGCGCCGTATATATTTACGAAGCGCTGAAAAAACACCGCTATCTGTCCGAAATGACCGTGCGGGTGGTGTGGTCGCTGGAAACCGAAAAGGAGACCCCTCCCTCCTCGGTTCACCTCTCGCTCCCGGAAGGCAAGGATCGGTTTTACCAAGACCCGGAATTGAACGAAATGATGATCGTAGACAAACTGCTCACCCTGTCGGATGACACCGATAAAAAGATCATCGAAGGGCTACTGCAAAACGACACCTACGAGCAGATCGCCGACCGGTGTTTCCTCACGGTGGGCAGTGTGAAATACCACATTAAGAAGCTGTTACAGCTCAGCGGTGCCGCCGATAAGGACCAAATGGTGACCCTGCTGAAAACTTATTTGTCCTAAACAAAAAAGCCGTTGGCTGATGCCAACGGCTTTTTTCCGTCTTATTTATTTGATGTCAAACACATCGCCGACCTTGAATTCACGGTCGCCGAAGAAATCGCCGCTCTCCGATTGCACCGTCAGCTTGTTATTGCCGATCGCAAAGGTCACGCTCGCGGCGCCGCCTTCCTCGGTGAGGGTGACGGCAGAGCCGGACAGGGTAAAGGCGATCGAATCGCCAAGTCCGCCGCCGCATACTGCCCACTTCTTGCCGTTAAATTCCACCGTGCCGGGCTCGCCCGCCATGCTTTCCTCCAAATACGGAACTTCGGTGAAGTCGCACCGCCCGGTGCTCTGATTAAATCTATAGGAGCAAGCCACCATGGAATCCTCAGCGGTTTGCAGATAACAGGTGTACCACACCCCATATTTCAGCGCCGCCGCCTGGGTCGGAGCTTTGGTCGGGGCTTTGGTGGGCGCTTTGGTCGGGGCTTTGGTGGGCGCCTTGGTGGGGGCCGCAGTCGGCGCTTTGGTCGCCGCGGTGGTCGCCGCCGCAGTGGTTGCCGCAGTGGTTGCCGCCGTGGTTACGGTCGGCGGAACGGTGAGGTCCTCTTCCGCCACGTCCACGCCGGTAAGCTGAATATTCACCACCGCTTCGGGGGCTTTTTCCTGCAAAGTCTCCTTCGCCGCCTCTACCGCGATCTTCAGCACCGCCGTTTGTTTGGCTTCTTCTTTGGCTTCCACCAAATCGATCGTAACCTCTTTATTCTCCGCTAAAAATCCCTTGTCAGCCGCCTTTTCGATCACCATATCCACGCCGGTTTTCAGATCGGCGCCGATCAAGGTATCCTTGATCTCCGCATAGGTGTCTTTGGCGTCCTCATTGACGTACTGAACCGCCAAAATGACATCGTTGGCATCCAGATACAGGTCCACCGTCGGGTTGATAGTCACCCGGACGACCGAAGCATAGTTCGCCGGCGCCACAAAATCGTCTTCCGCCTTGTTGCCGCAACCGGTCAACGAAATAGCCAGCATCGCACACAGGGAAATCGCTAAAAGAACACTCAGTACCCTTTTCATTTGTTTCTCCCTCCCGCCGGTCGCATTCTGCGACCCGCATCCGCATTTTTCGGGGCTTTTCCCCTTGATTTCAGTATATACCTCTTATCTCGCAAATGTCAACCCAATAATACGTCACTTATAAGCATCACGCAAAATCCGACGAGAAGAGCGTAAGTCGCCCCCCGCTGGTGTCCGTGAGCGTGGGTCTCGGGGATCATTTCATCGCTGATAACGTACAGCATGGTGCCGCCCGCAAAGGCAAGCGCAAAGGGTAAAATTGCCGAGGCGATATTCACCGCAAAGTACCCAAGCAGGGTACCGATCACCTCGATCACCCCGGTGAATGCCGCACACAAAAAGGTTTTCCAGGGGGAAATGCCGGCCGACAGCATCGGCGCGATGATCACCATACCCTCGGGAATGTTTTGCAGCGCAATGCCGCCGGCAATGAGAAGCGCCTGCGACGTGTCCCCCGCGCCAAAGCCAACCCCGGCGGCGATCCCCTCCGGGAGGTTATGAATCGCAATCGCGGTGACGAACAGGAACACCCGATTGATCTGCGGATTATGATGCGATTCATCCTCCGGCCCTACCAGCCGATGCAGGTGCGGTACCGCTTTGTCCAATAAATTGAGGCACACTGCCCCGGCAAATATGCCAAGCACCGTGATGATAAGCCCATACTTCCCGCCGTAATCCAGCGACGGCAAAATCAGTCCGATCACCGCCGCCGACAGCATCACCCCGGCGGCAAAGGACAAAACGATATCCGAAAAGGTGTGGGATGCTTTTTTGAATAAAAACCCGATAGCCGAGCCGAAAACGGTGGCGAGCCCTACCCCCGCCGCGGTCAATAATACCAGTTCCATAGCGATCCTCTCAATGCTCCA
Organism: Clostridia bacterium; assembly: GCA_017442265.1. Taxonomy (GTDB): domain Bacteria; phylum Bacillota; class Clostridia; order Oscillospirales; family Acutalibacteraceae; genus URNF01. The sequence goes on from JAFSAC010000027.1 coordinate 17,799, forward strand.
GCAGGTAGCTCAGCCCCATCATCAGATACAGCGGGCCAAAGCAGTACACCATAAACATTTCGGTATGCGGCACCTTATGCTGGAAGCAGTCGGTGACCGCCAAGCATTCCAGCAGATACGCTCCCGCACCGCAAAAATAAGCGCCTGCACGCAGAATATTATGAAGATCGTGCAGGAAAAAGGACAGCAAAAACATCACCGCCGCAATCGCCACCAGCAAATTTCGGAAAATCAGCATGGTATAATCGATCTTCGGGTGAGCGCCGTGGGTCAGTTCTTCCTTGTCCGGAATGGTAACGTCTACTGTATGCTTGATATCATCCAATAATTTCGACATCACAGCTTGTCCTCCTTTTTACGGTGTTACGATCACCCGATACACGATGCAATGAGAATTATGTACGTAGGTGATATAGGTCTCCCCGGGGGATACCCCTTTAACTAAAATCCCTTCGCCGACCGCGACCGTGTTGTTCTCTGAATAAATGGTCCCTTCCCCCCAGGAGGTCGCCTCCTGCGGGGTGGCATAACCGCCCACCTTGACGGTGAGGGTCATCAGGTTGATCCGCTGTTCGTTTTCGTATTTGAAGGCCTGTACCATTCCCGCGTGTTCCGCCGGAATTTCATTTGTACCATTCTTTCCGCCGTCCGGCGCTTTGGTGCCGACGGTGGTGTTGTCGGTGCCTTGCAGTCCTCCCAAAAGGTCCGAAATATCCACGTTAAGCTCGCCGCCATTGCCGTCGGGAATGACCGGAGAGGTGCTGTCAGAAGTGCCGCCGGGGGTGTTTTGCTTGCCGATGCCGGCAAGCGCCGAGAGCAACAGCCCGATAAGGGCCAGTCCCGCCAAACCACACAAAAACCAAAGAAGGATTTTTTTGTTCTTTTTTTGGTTGTTCACCATTTCGGTCGGTTCTTTGCCAAAAACGGGGGGCCGCTCCCGGCCGTCCCCGCCTTTAGCAAGGAAATTACGAAGCAGCGCCACCGTACCGTGCAGGTCATAGGTGTAGAAAATATACCGATCATCCTCAATATCGGTGTCAATGCCGAGCTTTTTGCAGGTGGCAAAAAAACGGCTCGCATCGTATTTCTTGAGATCCAGATGATCGGACAGGTAGTACGCTTTCACCTTGTGCTGATTGATATATTGAAGCCGCACCGCTTCAAAGATGCTAAAATAGGTGTCCTTGTCGGGCGAGTCGGGGTCTACCGTGTCCCGAAACGCGTTTTGCAGGATGCGGTGCATCATTTCCACCGCGCGGTCGCGGTCCTCCGCCTGCATTTTCAGTTGTTCCTCGGTATAGTTTTCGTGACCGATATACTTGTTGCGAATACGGATCAGTTCCGCAAAATACGGATTGATGCAGGAACGCATCTTTTTCGAAACGTCCGCTTTGTCATAGAGAACGTCCCGCGCCTCGGTTAAATACTGCAAGGTTTTGTTGCACGCCTGAAAATCAAATTCCTCCACCCCGTTCACGTGGGCGGTAATATCCTCGGTTTGCACCGGAGAATTGGCCGTGTTTTTGGCATCTAATTTCAGAAAATAAGCATACCAGCCGTCCTCCTTATCCGCCCATTCCTCCGACAGACAGGACTCGAGCGTATGCCGCACGCATTTCACGTATATTTCGATCATCCGATCAAAAAGCTCCGGTAATTTTCCCATATCATACCACCAAAAAGCGTATTTTCTTCATTATATATCCTGTGGGAAATTCTGTCAATTGCGACCCGGCACAAAAAAGGACCCGCCGCCAGCGGGTCCTTTTTTCTTATGTATACTCTTTCAAGATCTCCCGCAGTAACACCGGGTCGTCGGTCATAATGCAGTCGACCCCCATTTCGATCAGCATCCGCATCTCCTCAGGGTCGTTAATGGTCCAGTACTGCACCGCAACGTTGCGCCGGTGCGCGCGATTCACCAGAGATTGACTGTCCAGCGGAATTTCCACCCCGAGGTCGTAGGACAACGGGATCTGCAAGCAGGCAAAATCTCCGGTGTCAAACAGGTTCACCCCGAGATACTGGGTGAGGATAAATTTCGCCGCCGTGCCGGTCGGAGCGCCGCGCATTAAGTCGCCGTAGTTTTCTTTCAGCTCCGCCTCGATCTCGTCGTTAAAGGTACCGATCACCATTTGGTCCTGATAATCGGGGTATTTTTTGAGGTTGTCCGCCAGAATGCGGCACGCTTTTTTTCCCTTCTCCCCGCCGTTTTTGATCTCGACGATAAACATTAATTCCGGGTGGCTTTCATAAAACGTCTCGAAAAGCTGATCCACCGTTGCGATCTGAAGTCCCTTTTCAGCGATATCGGTGACGTCCTTATAAACACGCTCTCCGTTTTTATCTTCAAAATAGTAGCCGAAATTATACTGACGAAGTTCGGAGAGGGTCATATCCTCGATATAATGCCGGCGGCTTTCATCCTCGCACAGCTTTTTCACTTCTTCAAGCGGAATATCCCCGTTCACGTTGCAGGTTTCGTCAATATAGCTGTCGTGGTTATACACAAGATACCCGTCGCTCGTTAAGTACAGGTCACTTTCGATGATATCCACCCCGATCGTTTCCACCGCTTCCCGGAAGGCAAGCAGGGTGTTTTCGGGGTTGTTCAGCGCCCCGCCACGGTGGGCCGCCACCATGGGAAGCGCCCCTTTTCCCACCACGAACGGGTTGTTTTCTACGTTCTTTTTCGGCGGGATGATATTGATGACCGCAAAAAACAGCACCATCGCCGCTAAAATAATGCCGGTGATTTTAAGACCCTTATGTTTTTTCATTTGTCTCACCTTTTCTTTGGATTTTTTACAATTCTATCGCCAATACATCAGATTCTTCACCAAAACCAACACTCCCAGCACCACCAAAAGCACGATGGTCACCTTGCGGGAGATGCGGAAAAAATCCCCGGGTTTCGCATCATCGGCATTGCCGATCAAAAATCCCAGCCGGATCTGTTCCAGCGCCCAGATCATCCGTGGCACCAGCGCCTCAATAGCCGCGAGTCCAAAACACAACAGTCCCATCCCAACGTCATAAAAACCGCGCCAGGTCATAAGCCGCATCACAAATAACACGGCACAGACAAGCGCCCCGATAATGGAAATGACACCCATTACTTTATCCCATGGACTAACGTACAGCGGATCTGTTTGGTGTCCCATCTTGTCCAGTTTTTTCTGAAACCGGGCGTGCATCTTTTGTTCCTCTTCGGGGGTCAATTTGTCCCCTAATCGGTGACTGCAATCTATGCAAAACTGCCGCGAATTATCGTTGTGCGCGCCGCATTTGCCGCAAATCTTCATCCAGGTTCCCTCCGTCTTTTCTCATTATCTTTTTTTATCATATCGGAGATTTTGGCGCAAGAAAACACCGTTTCGCCCTCCTCCGGGTACTGATGACACAACAACGGAATATACTCACTGTTTCCGTATTTTACCACAAACGCGCGGCTTTTTTCGGGACAACAGGAGGTGCCGGTCGGAATGGTTTCATCAAGGCATCGCTTTTGATAACATTCGTCCCCGCAGACGAGATACTTTTTATCATCCCATTCCACTTCCACCACCGACGAGCCGCTTGAATGCCCGCCGATGCAAAGCATCTTCACCCCGGGTGCTACCAAAAGATCTCCTTCAAATAACCGCACCGGCCTCTCCGGCGGGATGTATTTTTGTCCCCGTTTATATTCGTTTTGCTGAATGATAACGGTGGCGTTTTCAAAATGCCACACCCCGTCGATGTGATCGTGGTGCGAATGGGTAATAAGCAGATCGGTGATCTCCTCCGGGCGAATGCCCCGGTCGCCCAGCGCCTTGACCGGCCCCACGAAATCCCGCATCTCAAACCCCGGCATGGTATCACACCCGGCATCCACCAGTATCTGCCGGTCCTCGGTGCGGATATAGTAAAAAATGAAATCGATCGGAAGCGACCGCGTGGGATCCCCCTGCTCAAAAGCCATGCTTTCGGGGATTTCCGACCGCCCGTATAAAATCGGCGCAACCTCTAAAACCATACCCTCACCGCCTTTTGGTTTATTATACCATATCAGCAAGGATACAGCAAGAGCTTAAGCTATAGGGATCGAATTCACGAATTGCCCGAAAATAAAAAAAGCCACACCGGACGGTGTGGCTTTTTTAAACTTAGTGGTGCAAATAAAATATGGCTGAAAACTGAGTGCTTCTATTATCCCACTTTGGTAACAGTTGCATTCTGAATGGTAACTGACTGTGTTACCAATTCACCAATAATTTTTACGGTGTCTCCATCTCGCAATTCAGCAATAATTGGATCATCGCTCTTCAAGCAAATACCCCAACCATTTTTCGTATCAATCATAATAAAACCGTATGTTCCGTACCCACTGCCTATATCGGAAATTTTATCAACAACTTCGATTTCTTGTCCAGCGTATTTTTGATTGAACGCTGTTACATTTTCACTACACAAATCGGGAATTTCTCCCACATCTAATGTTTCGGTAACACCATTTGAATATGTAACCTTAGCATATAATGAAGATGACCCTCCAGACAATGTTCCACACGCAGATAATCCAATGCAAATAATAACAACCGCCAAAACCAAACATAAAGTTCTTTTCATTTCAAACAACTCCTAATAGCATTTTATAATTAGACTTTAATTCTCTTTGGACATTGTGCATCAAATGGTATTTGCCAATGTCCGTTTTTCTTTTCTGCGCCAACAGTGATTTTTATTAGACCTTCTTTGCACCATTTTCTAATCGTCCCTTCACTATAACCCCACTTTTCTGCCACTTCTTTTACTGATAGATACCGCATATTTTCAACCCTCCTTCTAACAATAACCGATATTGGTTAATGTGATTATATACCGAAAACGGTTATTATGTCAATAGGAGGTTTGAAAATTATGATTTCCTATGATAGATTATGGCAGACGATGAAAGAAAAGGGCATTACGCAATACACACTTATCAAAAAATACAATGTCAGTCCCGGTCAAATCACCCGATTAAAGCGAAACGAAAGCGTGAGCACCCATACAATCGAAACGTTTTGCAAAATCTTAAAATGCAATGTCGAAGACATAATGGAATATAAAGATGACGAAATATAAAAAGCCGTGAAATTCACGGCTTTTGTTTTTGGTAGAGATAATTTCATTTAGATGCCTCCCGCGATGTTTTGCGGTGTTTCGGCTTGCCGAAACCGGACGCCTCCTTTTGTGCCCGAGCAAAACTCGACGGACTTTGCCTCGCAAAGTCCACCCGTAGGGGCGGTGCCGTGACACTATCTTTGTTCAGACCATAAATGCGAAAGTCACAGCTTGAGAATGGCCGATGCCATTCTCCTACACAAACACGGATTCGGCCGAAAATGAAAAAAGGACATACCGCACGGTGTGTCCTTTTTTAGTTATGCTACCGATTTACTGGATCTTTTCAAACGCTTGGATCCACAGTCTTTTGATGATCTCGTGTCCACACGCCGTGGGATGCACCCCGTCGCCGCTCCAATATTCTGCCGGTGCTTTGGTGCAGGCCTCGTCAAAGGCCGGTTGTAACTCAATAAGCGGCAACCCATATTTTTCGGCAATTTTCTTAGTCACCGCCGCTTTTTCAGCAATATCCTTTTGAAATCTTTCCCATTTGTCGGGAACGTCTTCGGTGTTGCAGGTGGCCGGACCCTCCAGTACATACGGAGCGATGATGATCAGTTTGATTCCCGGACAGGCGGCCTGCACTTCGTCGATCAACATGGTGTATATTTTTTCAAATTTTTCGGTTGCAACGCCGTTTTGATAGCTAATTTCGTGCCAGGTATCGTTACCCCCGATAAAAATGCTGGCATAATCCGGCTTTAAATTGATAAAATCCGCCTTAATTCTCGCATAGAGATCTACGATCCGGTTACCGTTGATGCCTCGATTGATAAACTCGTATTCCCCCGGATGATCCAACCCCAGGGTCGCCTTAATAAGATCGACATATCCGTTTCCCACGTCAAAAAAATCGTGGTAGTTTCTTCCGCAATCGGTGATAGAATCCCCTTGGAATAAAATTCTTTTGGCCATATCCTCGCCCTCCTTTTTTGTATTATATCACACAATCGGTCAAAGTGTAAAGCATTGTAAAAAACTCACCCTGCCGGAACCCTAAGGTGACGCGAATCATCCCTTTTCGTAGGGGCGGATTCTATATCTGCCCGCCTGATTTATTTTCCCGACACCGGTAAAAATGTCGGGGCGATTCACGAATCGCCCGGGCGTTAATAATGCACCCGCGATGTTTTGCGGTGTTTCGGCTTGCCGAAACCGGGCGCCTCCTTTTGCGCCCGCGCAAAACTCGACGGACTTTGCCTCGCAAAGTCCACCTGTAGGGGCGATGCCGTGACACTATCTTTGTTCAGACCATAAATGCGAAAGTCACAGCTTGAGAATGGCCGATGCCATTCTCCTACACAAACACGGATTCGCCCGGAAATAAAAAAGCCACACCGCAAGGTGTGGCTTTTTTGATTTGACAAATTGTCCAAACACGCAGTATAAAATAGGATTCGGATTCAGGCTTCTACAACAATTACCCCTGCCTTTTTTTCTTGACAATAAGAAGCGAAGAAATAGCTACGATTGCTGCGCCGGCAACGAGAATAACCCAAATCACCCAGCTGTTCCCCGATCGGTTATTGTTTGGTATCTGCTGTTTTTCTTCCGTGCCATTTGTTTCGGAAGTCAAATCTGTAGACTCAACAGAAAGTGCAGGAATTTCCTCCGTGGTTTGCTCTCCACAACGCTTACACTTTCCCTGCTTGATACCAGCCTCAGTGTCAGTAGGTTCTTTTGTGATAACTGGATTTTCAAAATCATGTCCTAAGGATTTAATAGTTATTTTTTCGATTTCCCCACACACAACACAACTTCTCTGGCGAGCACCGTCTTGTGTGCAGGTAGCAGAAACTTCTACCCATTCTCCCACCTGATGACCTGTTGCCAGCAAATCCTTTGTCTCTGCTTCTTTACATATAGAACATAATCGGACCGCCTGTCCTTTACTCAAACAACTGGCTGCTGTTCTTAATTCCCATTCTCCAAACTTATGAGCATGCCCATCTGCCGCCAATTTAGCGATCGTTTGAGATTCTTTCAAATCGCAATCTTTACATTTTCTTGTAGAAAACCCCTCTTTTTGCACGGTTGCTTGTTTTTCAAGAATCCATTCGCCCCAAGAATGTCCTTTCACGGCAATCGTTGTGGGTTGGCTGGTTTCTGAGCATCTTGAACAATGATGTGATTTACTCCCAGCAACAGTACAAGTGGCCTCTTTATCAATGGTCCACTGATCCGAAAAATCATGTCCGAGAGATACCGTGAGTTCCGTTTCCGTGTTGAAGCAAATGTCACATTTTCGTGTTTTAGCGCCACCATCTATGCATGTGGCCTTTTTCGATATTGTCCACACACCATAGTTGTGAGAAACTGTTCTTGTGATTTTACAAATGTTGCACTCGGTATCGCATACATTGTCATAAGTATGGGTAATCGTTCTGGTCTCATTGCAAATATTGCACGTCATATCGCAAGTATTCTCATAGCTGTGACCGGCTACGGTGCGAACTTTTCCGCAGCCATTACAGGAGTCATCACAATCATTATCATACGAATGAGGTGCGCCAACAGGACAACTGTTATAATGCCAATTGGCATTTATAAAAGATCCGCTTGTTGATCCAATTGTTATGTTGGATTTGTCAGCACCAGCATACCAAATATCTTCTATTGAAGTTGCGGCGAAAGCAAAATTTCCAATGCTTGTAATACTATCCGGAAGAATTATACTTTTAAGAGTAGAGCAATTTTTAAAAGCATCTTCTCCTATTTTCTTTATCCCTTTCGGAAAATTAACTTGTTGTAGTGCACGACAATCATAAAAAGCGCCCTCTGATATTTCTGTTAATCCAACACTAAAAGTGACATTTTCCAGTTTCCAACATTGATAGAAAGCCCTACGTTCAATTATACTTATTCCCTTAGAAATATTAACACTTTTCAATTCGGAACAATTTTTAAAAGCTTCTTCCTTGATTTCAGAAACAGATTCTGGAATGGATATACTCGTGATGCCCTGATTGTGCTCAAAGGCACCCTTTCCAATGCAAACAACCAGATATCCATTTATTTCTGAAGGTATAACTATATCTCCTGATCTATATGTGTTAAAACTAGTAATTGTCGCCTCTCCATTGGCTATAGTAAACGTGTAATCTCCTACAGTTGCAGCATTAACCGAAACAAGAGATAAATGTGCTACCACAAACACCAAAGAGGTAGCAAGAATAATTGATAATACTTTTTTCATTATAGCTCTCCTCCAATAAAAAAGTGCGCAGCTAAAGCCACGCACCGAAAAACGATGCTTGGCTTCTGTTGCGACACAGTTCACCCCAAAGCAGGATATGACCAGCAAAGCATACGTTTTTACCAAAAGTATGCCTGCTTTGGGTAATATTAAACTGTGTCGCATAAGTATTATATCACAAAATTATAAGAATGCAAATTCAAATATAAAAATATCAAACTTATATATGGAGAATGAAGAAAATCTCCAAATGCCCCCGACTAAAAGAAATAGTCGTCTGCGGGCAGCAAGTAAAACTTCTGCCCGCACACTCCTTTTCTTTTGTCAGCGCTACGCCCTCGTCGTCGCAAGTTTCGTATCGCTTGTTTTAAGTATGTTTACATAAAACTCGCTCACTTCACTGCTCCTCCTCTCCCCAAAGAGCATCCTGCTCTTTGGGGGGCCCGATAATGCTCTCTCCGCCACCGGCGGCGGTCGGGCTCGGCATGGTCAACAGCCGCGGCGGCTGTTAACACCAAGCGGCTGCACAAACTCAACTGGAAAACGAAAAATGACGACCACCCAAAGGGTGATCGTCATTTTTTGGCTCCCCCTGTTGGGCTCGAACCAACGACCCTGCGGTTAACAGCCGCATGCTCTACCGACTGAGCTAAGGAGGAATATTATGTCGGCGCCTTCTTATTTTCCCGGGCCGCTTCCAGCCAAGTATCTTCAGCGCAAGTGAGCTTAACTGCCGTGTTCGGGATGGGAACGGGTGTACCCTCACCGCCATCAGCACCGACTATGGGCAACGTCTATTCACCGTAGCTTTTAAAATGGTGCGCCATCAGGGACTCGAACCC
>JAFSAC010000028.1 GCA_017442265.1 Clostridia bacterium
CCTGCCGTTTGAAAGCATCGAGATTTTGCTCGGTGATATACAACTGGCGAGGGTTGGCACGTCCCTCCGGAAGCACCGCGGTGGCTTCAAACCAACTAAGTCCCGCACCGCCTTCCGCAAACCGCCGGTACCGGCGCCGGGTCAATTCCCCCGGACGGCCGTCCGGTGTGCCGTCGCACCCTTCCATTGCCTGACACACCAAGCGGTTTTTCACCTCTTTGCCGGCAACGGTCAGCGGCTCTTTGAGCACCTCCACCTTATCCGAAAACGGAAGTCCCGCCTCAAGTTCTTTGTTTTGTTGCAGAAATTCGGTGTGATTGGAATACACCTTCACCACAGCTATCATCCCCTTTACTTATGTTATACGGCTTTTTTAAGGGGTTTTGCTATAGAAATACTGTTATCCTTTATGTAAATCTTGCAAAATTCATTAATTTGATTTATACTGTTACCGGGAGGGGATATTCTTGAAAAAACTGGTTCAAGCCGCCTATTATTCCGAAAATACGATGAAAAGGATCCCCCATTACCACGACTGTCACCAGATCATGCTGGTGGTGGAAGGGGAGATCGAATTTTGTGTAAATGAAGCAACCCGGCGGGCCGGCGCCGGGGATATCGTCATATTCAGCCGCTACGAGCATCACGGGATCACCGTATTATCCGACCCCTATAAGCGGTATGTTCTGCGGATCGACCCTATGGTGAACAGCCGGGAAAATCGGCTGTATTCCCTCTTTTCCAACCGCCCGGCCGGACTGAATAACCTTCTGTCCACCGCCGGAAAAACCGACCGGTTTGTGCAACTCTTTCAACAGATCACCGAGGAAAGAAAAGCCGCCTCCCCGCTCTCTGACGAATTAACCGAGCTGCTCATCAATGAGCTGCTCATTCTGATCTACCGCCAGATGCCGGAGGCGTTACCGCTGCTCGAAGACACCCGGTTTGATACGGTGGCGGAAATTCAACGGCGATTTGAAAGCCACCCGGCGGAAAACTATTCGCTCGCCGGACTTTCCCGGGAGTATCACATCAGCAGTTCCTCCCTCTCCCACCTGTTCAAAAAAATCACCGGCTCGCCGGTAATGGATTATCTGCTGTCCTGTCGCATAGCGGCGGCCAAACGCTATCTGTCCCACGGCAACCTCTCGATCGGGGAGATCGTAGAGCGCTCCGGATTCAGCGACAACAGCAATTTCAGCCGCACCTTCAAACGCTTAACCGGGCTCACCCCCTCCGCGTTCCGCGAAAAATACCGCTCGTCCTGAATTCCCGGACAGGCAAAATTGAAAAAATCCGGCATATCCTTTCCGTAGGGAGGGGATCAGATGTTATCAGCAATCCTTGAGGTGTTATCCGGGTTTTTCTATATGGTCCTGCACGTGGTGTCAAACGGCAGTTTCCCAAAACCGCTGTCCTTAGCCGAAGAGCGGGACTGCTTTGAACGGTTTAAAAACCACGGGGATCTTGCCGCCCGCAACACGCTGATTGAACACAATCTGCGGCTGGTGGCGCATATCATCAAAAAATACTATGCCGGCGCGCGGGACCAGGAGGACCTTGTTTCGATCGGCACCATTGGGCTGATCAAGGCGGTCAATACCTTTGATCACACCAAAAGCCGGCGGCTCGCTACCTACGCTTCCCGGTGTATCGAAAACGAGATTTTAATGCATTTCCGGGCTTCCAAAAAATACGCGCACGACCTGTCGCTGTCCGAACCGATCGACACCGACAAGGAGGGACACCCCCTCACCCTCTTAGACGTTCTCGCCGACGAGGGGGACCTCAGCGATCAGGTGGATATCAAATTAAACGGCAAAAAGCTTCCCGGATACATAAACGAGGTGTTATCCCCCCGGGAACGGCAGATCATCCACATGCGATACGGTATCGGCGGGCGGCCGCTCGCACAACGGGAGGTGGCGCATCATCTCAAAATCTCCCGTTCCTACGTCTCCCGCATCGAGAAAAAGGCGCTTCAAAAGCTCCGTGACCGGTTTGAAAGAACGGTATAAAAAACGCCACCCCGATATGGGGTGGCGTTTTTTGTTTTTTAGTTGTTGCCGAAGAAACGGTCGTGGATCACCTGCACCGCACGGTCGGCATCCTCTTTGGGAAGCAGGGCGGACACCTTGATCTCACTGGTGGAGATCATACTGATGTTGATCTTCGCATCCGACAGCGCTTCAAACATCTGCGCCGCGACACCCTCATGGGTCTCCATACCGGCGCCGACGATAGACACCTTCGCCAGCGTCTTATCCTGCGAAATGCTCTTAACACCGACCCGCTCGCCGTACTCTCTCAGCGCTTCCACCGCCGCATCGCCGCAATCCCCCGGCACGGTGAAGGCGATATCCTTGGTGCCGTCGCGACCGACCGACTGCAGGATCATATCCACGTTGATGTTGGCATTGGCGATCCGGGAGAAGATCTTAAACGCGATACCCGGTTCGTCCGGCAGACCGACGATCATAATGCTCGCCACGTCCGCATCTTTTGCTACACTTTTCACCAACATTTTTTCCATTTTGATTTCCTCCTTCACAATGGTGCCCGGCACGTCGTGCAGGCTGGAGCGAACTTCCATTTCAATATTGTATTTCTTCGCCATTTC
>JAFSAC010000029.1 GCA_017442265.1 Clostridia bacterium
GACGGTCCCGCTATTCTGCAAAAATACGATAGTGACCGATTTTTGATCGTGACCGAACAACGGCATTTGGATAAAATGATCCGCGGTCGGTTTGGTATTCTTGACCAGGTTCGCCGGATGCCGAGTCGCGGAAACAATCCGATCACCCTTTCGATTGGTGTCGGACAGGGCGGTTCGGTGGCAAAAGCCGCACGGGAAGCGGCGCAGGCGCTGGAAATGGCGCTGGGGCGCGGCGGTGATCAGGCGGCGGTAAAGACTAAAAACGGTTTTGACTTTTACGGCGGTGTTTCCAAAGGGGTGGAACGGCGCACCCGGGTGCGAACCCGCATGATTGCTTCCGCTCTTTCCGAACTGATGCAAAACAGCTCTAAAGTGCTGATTATGGGTCACGCCTTTTCGGATATGGATAGTATCGGTTCGGCCGCGGCGCTCGCGTTAATGGCACGAAAAAAAGGAAAAACGGCTTACGTGGTGGCTGATCGGGAGCAATCGCTGGCACAGCCATTGATCGATTATCTGAAGCAAAAGGATAACACCCTGTTTATGCATCCGCAGGATGCTGAACTATATGTGGATGATAACACCCTGCTGATTATTACCGATACTCATCATCCGGATCGTCTGGAACACCCCCGACTGCTCCATTCGGCCAAAATGGTGGCGGTGATCGATCACCACCGCCGTATGGTGCAATCGATTGAAAACCCGGTGCTGTTCTTCCACGAACCGTCGGCCTCGTCGGCGTGTGAGATGGTGGCGGAACTGATGCAGTATATCGGCGATCCCGCTCCCGGTAAGACCGAAGCGGAAGCGCTGCTCGCCGGTATCATTCTTGATACCCGTAACTTTGTACTCAAAGCCGGTGCCCGCACCTTTGAAGCGGCGGCGTATTTGCGGCGGCTGGGGGCGGATACGGTGCAGGTGCAACAGTTCTTTGCGGCCACTATGCCGCTATACCGTCAGAAATCCGATCTGGTATCGGGGGCGACCCTCTACCGGGATATGGCGATCTCGGTGGGGAGCGGAAACGATATCCGTATTGCCGCGGCGCAGGCGGCCAACGAACTGCTGACCATTCGCGGTATCAAAGCGGCTTTTACCCTCTTCCAGACCGATCGGAACGTGAATATTTCCGCCCGCTCTATGGGGGACGTGAACGTGCAGTTGATTATGGAAAAACTGGGTGGCGGCGGTCATCTGACCATGGCCGGCACCCTGATAAAAAATACCGATACCGCCACGGCGGTATCCCGGCTGAAAGAAGCCATTGACCAATATTTGCAAGAAATTTGAAATCCTGTAAGGAAAGGTGATTGAACTATGAAGGTAATTTTGAAAAAGGACGTTCGCGGTCAGGGAAAGGCCGGCGAACTGGTTTCGGTATCCGACGGCTACGCCCGTAACTTCCTGTTTCCCCGCGGACTGGCGGTGGAAGCCGACTCGCAGGCGATGAACGAATTCCGTAATAAAGAGGAATCGGTGAAATACCATGCCGCAGTGGAAAAGCAGAAGGCGGAGGAGACCGCCAAATTGCTGAAAGGGAAGGAACTCACCCTGCACGCAAAAGCCGGTCAGGGCGGGAAGCTGTTCGGTTCGGTCACCAGTAAGGAGATCGCCGAGGAACTCAAACGCTCCTTCGGTGTGGAACTGGACAAACGGAAGATCTCGATGAACGATATTAAAGCGTACGGCTCCTACACGGCGGAGATCCGGTTGCACGCCGGCATTACCGCCACCGTCACCGTCACGGTGACCGAATAATCCTTTTGGAGGGATACATAAATGGCAGAGGATAAACAGTTTTCCGCCGACGGTCTCGGTTTGCCGTATAGCTTGGAAGCGGAACAGGCGGTGCTCGGTGCAATTTTGGTGGAGCCGCCCACCATTAATACGGTGGCGGACGTGCTGAAAGCAGAGCATTTTTACCTGCCGGAGCATCAGGCGATTTATCGTGTGATGACCGATAAAATGAACGAAAACCGCACCATTGACTTTGTTACGGTGTTGGAATCGCTGAAATCCGAGGGCTTTTTTGCCGGGGAAGAGGGTAAAGCGTATTTGCTGAAGCTGGCACAAATGGTGCCGTTCATTCCCAATCTCCCCAACTATATGAAGATCGTCCGGGAGAAGTTTGATGCGCGCCGGTTGGTGCTTGCTTCCCGCGAGATCATCAGCGATGCTATGGATCCCAGCGCCCAGGCGGATGAACTGCTGGAATCGGCAGAACAGAAGATCTATTCCATTCGTCAGGAAAAACAGACCGGCGGATTGGTACATATCAAGGATGTCATTGCCAGCAACTATGAAATGTACGGCAAGCTGACCTCTCCCGACCGCGGCAAATATCTCGGTATTCCCAGCGGCATTTCCAGTCTGGATGCGCTGACCACCGGCCTGAACCGCTCCGACCTCATTATCGTCGGTGCCCGCCCCGGTATGGGTAAAACCAGCTTTCTGCTCAACATCGCCCGCAACGTGGCGGTTCAGCAGAAGCGCACCATTGCCTTTTTCAACCTGGAAATGTCCCGGGAACAAATGGTAAACCGCCTGTTATCGTCGGAAGCGTTGGTGCCCAGTAAAAATCTTCGTACCGGCACCTTGTCTGCTGAGGATTGGAATCGGCTGGCGGGGGCCTCGGAGGTGCTGTGTGAAGCGCCGATCTACCTGGATGATACCGCAAGCATCACCGTGCCGGAAATGAAAGCCCGTCTGCGCCGTATGAAAGGGGTGGACGTGGTGATGATCGACTACCTGCAGTTGATGCATAGCCCTAAGCGGAGCGATAACCGCGTGCAGGAGGTTAGCGAAGTCACCCGAAGTCTTAAGATTATGGCCAAAGAATTGGATATCCCGGTGGTGGTGGCGGCTCAGCTGTCCCGTAGCCCGGAAAAACAGAGTGGTAGCAGCCGTCGACCGGCACTGTCCGATCTGCGTGAATCCGGTTCTATCGAACAGGATGCCGACCAGGTGCTGTTTATCTACCGTGACGATTATTACAAGAATCAGCAGGAGGACCCGACGGCGGTATCGCCGAATTCCTCCGAGATCATTGTGGCGAAAAACCGCCACGGTGAGTTGGGTACCGTGCCGCTGGCGTGGCAGGGAGAATTTACCCAGTTTGTGGGATTGGACAATCGCACGGAATAAGATAGTGTCCATAAGGAGATTATTATGCTCAACCGAAAACTGGAGCAAACGGTCAGCGGTTGGCTGGAGCGAACCGTGACACTTTCCCCGGATGACGGGATCATTGTGGCCTTGTCCGGCGGCGCCGATTCGGTATCCCTTTTATCCGCTTTGGATCGCTTGCGGAAAGACGGCACGTTACCGCCTGAACTTTCGCTTCTCGCCGCCCACGTGAATCACGGATTGCGGGGGGAAGAGGCGGATCGGGATGAACGGTTTGTGCGCCGTCTGTGCGAGGAGATGCAGATTCCGCTTCAGGTGCTGAAGGTCAACGTGGCGGAGCAACGGCTGAAGGGCGAAGGCATTGAGGAGGCCGGTCGCCGTATCCGATACGGCTTTTTCCGCCGGTTACAGCAGCAGTATGGCTATCGCTTTGTGGCGACCGCGCATACCGCTGACGATCAACTGGAAACGGTGCTGTTAAACCTCACCCGGGGAAGCGGATTGAACGGCCTGTGCGGTATTCCGCCGGTGCGGGACGGCATTATCCGTCCGCTTTTAGATTGCTCCCGGGAGGAAATTGAACGGTATTGTGAAGAAAATCACCTGAACTTTGTCATCGATAGTACCAATACCGACACGGCTTACCGCCGGAATCAGATCCGGCAAACGGTGTTGCCGTTGTTGCGGGACATCAACCCGCAGATCACTTCGGCCTGCAGTCGCCTGACCGACAGTCTGCGGGAGGACGAGGCGCTGTTATCCCGGCTGACCCGGGAACTGTTGCAAAGCGCTCGCCGCCCGGACGGTCAATACGACCGTAATCTGTTGTTGTTTGCCCCGCCGGCCTTGTTGCGCCGGGCGATAAAAGGGGTTATGGAAACGGCCGGCGGTGATCCGGAAGAGCGGCATATTCGCTCGGTGGAGCAGATGCTGCGTGCCGGAGAGGGCGTTTTGCAGATTCCGGGAGAGGTGACGGTGAAGGTGAAGGATAATCTTCTTTTGGCGGCATCTCGCCCCGCCCGTCCTGAAAAGTTGCCGTATTTTGAATACCCGGTCGAACCGGGTGTCACCCTAACGATCGGCGGAAAAACCTATACCGCCCGATGCGTCACCCGTGAAAATTTTGAAAATACACGGAAAGTTTACAAAAATGTCTTAAAATTTGCCCTGGACTATGATAGAATAACAAACGGTCTTATTGTCCGACAGCGTAAAATAGGAGACGTCTTTCATCCGGTGGGCGGCGCCGGAAAAACCTTGAAAAAATATTTTCAAGAACAAAAGATTCCGACCGAACAACGCGCCTTTATTCCGATTTTGTGTGATGATGACGGCGTGGTGCTCATTACCGGATTTTCGTGTGATCATCGGGTTCGGTTGGATGAACAAACCAAGCGTATTCTGCTGTTTTATCCGGCGGAAACATATTAGTGGGGTTTTGAGGAGGAAAAAAGCTGTGGGAATACATAACGATGTAGAGGAAATCCTTTTTACAGAGGAACAACTCGCTCAAATTGTCCGCCGTATCGGTCGTCAGATCAACGAGGATTATAAAGACAAAAATTTGTTAATGGTCAGCGTGCTGAAAGGTTCGCTCATTTTTATGGCCGACCTGATGCGGGAGATCCATATTCCGTGTGCGATCGACTTTTTGTCGGTGTCCAGTTATGGAAAGGGCACCGTATCTTCTGGCGAAGTGCGGATTATGAAGGACCTTGACCAGTCGCTGGAAGGGAAGGATATTCTGGTGATCGAGGACATCCTCGATTCCGGACGGACCTTAACCTATCTGCTGAAAACCCTCGCCGCCCGTAATCCTTCTTCTATCCGTCTGTGCACCCTGCTGGATAAGCCGGAGCGCCGTCAGGTGGAGGTTCACCCGGATTACGTTGGCGCACAGGTAGAGGATAAATTCATCGTCGGCTACGGTCTCGATTACGCGGAGCAATACCGCAATCTGCCGTATATCGGTGTGCTGAAGCCGGAGATTTATGAAAATGCGTAAAAGGAGTTATGCCCGTGGAAAAGAAGAACGGCGGTAAATCCGTCCTGAATATCATCCTGCTGATCGCTGTCCCGCTCATCTTTTTTGTGATGCTGTGGATGATACTCAATCCTCTGAGTTTGAAAAAAGAGGAAGAAAAGGTTTATTCGGATTATATCGCATATTTTGAAAAGGGGCAGGTAGAAGCGTATAAGCTGGATCTGGGTACCGGCGAGCTGACCCTGACCTTGCGAGAAAAATACCGTCAGGACACCAATAAAGACGGTAAGGTGGACGATAAGGATACTGTGGTCTACACCGTACCGGACGTCGGTCTGTTTTTAAACTCGGTGGAACCGCTGGTGGAAGCAGCTAACCGGGACGACAATCCGGATAATGACGTGAAATACGATAATGCCCCTGTCAAACGGATTCCGTGGATCGTCAGTGCGTTGCCCACCATCCTGCTGATCGGTGTTTGTGTCGTGATGCTGCTGATGACCCGTCGCTCGCTCTCCGGCCTGGACGGCGGGAAGATGATGGGCTTTGGTAAGGTTCGTGTCAAGGTTCCCGCCGACGAAAAGCGCAAGACCACCTTTGAAGACGTGGCGGGTGCTGACGAGGAAAAGGAAGAACTCACCGAAATCGTGGAATTCCTGAAAGCGCCGAAAAAATTCAAAGAACTCGGCGCCCGGGTTCCGAAAGGTGTGTTGCTGGTCGGCCCTCCGGGTACCGGCAAGACCCTGCTTGCCCGTGCGGTAGCCGGGGAGGCGGGTGTGCCGTTCTTCTCGATGTCCGGCTCGGACTTTGTGGAGATGTACGTCGGTGTCGGCGCTTCCCGTGTGCGGGATCTGTTTGATCAGGCAAAGAAGAATGCTCCTTGTATTATCTTTATTGATGAGATCGATGCGGTGGGTCGTCAGCGCGGCGCCGGACTTGGCGGCGGCCACGACGAACGGGAACAGACCTTGAACCAGTTGCTGGTAGAAATGGACGGCTTTGGTGCGAATGAAGGGATCATTATGATCGCCGCCACCAACCGCCCGGATATTCTGGATCACGCATTGATGCGCCCCGGTCGCTTTGACCGGCAGATCGTGGTGAACTACCCCGATATCAAGGGTCGTGAAGAGATCCTGAAGGTGCACGCGAAGGGGAAACCGCTCGCGCCCGATGTGGAGCTGTCCACGGTGGCAAAATCCACCGCCGGCTTTACCGGCGCGGACCTTGAAAACCTGTTAAACGAAGCGGCGCTTCTTGCCGCCCGCCGTTCGCTTCACGCGATCACTATGGCGGAGATCGAGGAAGCCACCGTTAAGGTGGTGGTCGGTACCGAGAAGAAGAGCCGTAAGATGACCGATGAAGAGAAAAAACTCACTGCCTTCCACGAAGCGGGACACGCGGTGGTTACCTACTTCTGTCCGACCCAGGACCCGGTTCATCAGATTTCGATCATCCCGCGCGGCATGGCTGGCGGTTTCACTATGAGCTTACCGGAGCACGACCGTTCCTACCGTGCCAAGAGCGAGATGCTGGAGGATCTCCAGGTGCTGCTCGGCGGTCGGGTAGCGGAAGCGCTGGAGCTGGGAGATATTTCCACCGGTGCTTCCAACGATATTGAGCGCGCTACCGAACTGGCCCGTAGTATGGTCACCAAATACGGTATGAGTGATGAGCTTGGCCCGATTATGTTCGGCGCCTCCGATTCCAACGAGATTTTCCTTGGCCGCGATTTCGGGCATACCCGGAACTATTCGGAAGAGGTCGCCGCCCGCATTGATGCGGAGATTGAAAAGATCATCACCAATGCGTATGAATTCACCCGTCAGAAGCTGACCGAGCATAGCGACAAGCTTCGCGAGGTAGCACAGTATCTCATCGAAAACGAGAAAATGGACGGCGAGGCATTTGAGGCAATGATGTCGGGTAACACCGCTCCTCAATCGGTGTGACATTTGACAATTTTCGGGAAATAGTGTATACTGATATTTGTTAATGAACGAGTGCTTCATTCGGAGGTGTCTGTATGAAAAGAAAACAGAGTTCGATTATCTGGTTGATTGTCATTGTTGTGTCGGTGGTCGCTTCTTTGACCACGGTGGCGCTCCTGGTACTGCGCGCCCGTCGGCGTAAGCTTTCCCGTAAGGCGCAGGCGGCGGATTCGATCGACAATTGCGCTTGTATGTCTTTTGACGTCACTGAAGAGGGAGAGGACCTGTCGGAGGACGAGCCGATCCTGTCGGAAGAATAATCGGATAAATAAAACGGCACCGGATTTCCCGGTGCCGTTTTTATGTACTCCCGATAAATATTGCATAAAAAACACCCGGCATTTTTTGATGCCGGGTGTTTTTTTTATTGCCTGTTCAGGACTTATTTTTCGCTCAGTCCACGTGTCAGCCAAATGCTGGCAATGTCCATGGCGTTGTACAGTCCTTTTTTCTCACTTCTTTTCAGGATGCGATCCTGCATGCTCAGGGTCTCATCGGTAGAAAGAAGCTGGATGAGAATCTTGTCCGCGATCTGCATATCGTCTACCACTTTAGTGGTCAGGATCTGCATCATCACCACACAAGAATTGGCCAGACTGCCGTAGTAAATGGTGTTGCCGGAGCGCACCAAGGGGTGTCCCTTGTATAACAGAAAATTCGACTTATTTTCGGCCATGCCGCTTATTCCTCCTGTACGAAAAACTTTCAGTTATTGAGATAAGCCCGCACCAATTCCCGCATCAGCTCGTCACGATCCACCTTGCGGATCAGCGCACGGGCGTTGTTGTGGGTGGTGATATAGGTGGGGTCCTCAGACAGAAGGTATCCGACGATCTGATTAATGGGATTATACCCTTTTTCACGCAGAGCGTCATACACCGCGGTCAGCACCGCTTTCATTTCCAGTTCCTTGTTATCGCCCAGCGAAAAGGTCATGGTTTTGTCTAACATATAGGGAATTCCCTCCTTGTCCGAGATCAATTACCAATAGTTTAGCATATTCTATGCAGAATTGCAAGCGGTTATGAACGAAGATCGCACCCTTTTTCGTGCAGTTTTTTAATAATTTTCTGCATAGCCGGTTCGATCTGGGTATCCGACAGCGTTTCCTCGCTGGAACGGAACAGCAGATTGAAGGCAACACTCTTTTTGCCTTTCTCGATCTGGTTGCCCTGATACACGTCGAAAAGCGCCACCGTTTCGAGCAGTTTCCCGCCGGCTTTGCGGATAACCTCTTCGATTTCCGCTACCGGCAGATCGGCATCACACAAGAGCGCCAGATCGCGTTCCACCGCCGGGAAGCGGGGGAGAGCGCGGTATAACACCGGCTTTGCCTCTACGTCGAATAAGGTGTTCAGCTCGATCTCAGCGGTGTATACACGAGTACCGAGATCGTATGCCGCCGACACGTCCGGGTGCAGTTCGCCGAACACGGCGACCTTCTTATCTCCGATATACGCTTCGGCCTGACGACCGGGATGCAGATACGGTTCATTTGAGGCGGTGTAGGTCACCTTCTCACCGGCCGTTTCGAGCAGGGTTTCCACCACCCCTTTCAGGGTGAAGAAATCCTCTTCTTTGCCGTACATGCCGATACACAGCACCGGCGCTTCCTCCGGCTGTTCGGTCGGCGGCAGGGTAGTGGCACGGAAAGCTTTGCTCGCTTCGAATAACCGCGCCGCCGGCACCTTGCGGTTGTAGTTGGTCGACAGCACGGTCAGCATACTGGTGATAAGTTGGGTCCGCATGGTGCTGTATTCCTCACCAAGGGGATTCAGCAGGGTGACCGCCTGACGGCGTACATCGTTTTCTGCAAGGTTCAGGGTATCCACCGCTTTACTGCTGATGAAGGAATAGGTGGCAATTTCATACATTCCCTGCGCGATCATCAATCGCTTTAACTTGTCGGTTTTGATCTGCTGAGGACGTTTCTGCCCACGGGCAACCTCGCCACGCATCGGGGTACCGATGATATGATCGTAGCCGTAGATACGCATTACCTCTTCAGCAAGATCGGCACGTCCTTCAATATCATCCCGGAAAGAGGGGATCTTGGCGGTCAGTACGTTATCCGCACTGAGGGTGGTTTCAATGTGCAGGCGGTTGAGAATATCCACCATAGTTTCAAACGGAATGTCAACACCTAACAGATCGTTGATCCGCTGGGCCGGCACGGTCAGGGTACGCGGCTCGGGAAGGGCATCGTGCAGATCAATGGTACCGTCGATAATATCACCGGCATCAAGCTCACAGATGAGCTGTAACGCGCGATCCAGCGCATAAGAAGCGCCCATAATGTCAAGACCGCGCTCGAAACGACCGCTGGACTCGGTGCGGATACCGAGCGCACGTCCGGTACGGCGTACGCTGTCCCGACGGAATTTGGCAGATTCAAAGAACAGGGTGGTGGTGTCATCCTCAATCTCACTGTTCTCGCCGCCCATAATACCGGCGATACAGGACGGCTCATCCCGATCGGCAATTACCAGCATATCGGGTGTCAAGGTGTGTGCCTTGCCGTCTAACGTGGTAATGGTTTCGCCCGGTTTGGCCCGGCGGATGCAGAGCTCGTTCCCGGCCACGTGCCGCATATCAAATGCGTGCATCGGCTGACCGGTTTCCAGCATTACGAAGTTGGTAATATCCACGATATTGTTGATCGGGCGCATACCGGCGGCTTTCAGGCAACGCTTCATCCAGTCGGGAGAAGGACCGATCCGCAGATTTTTCACGATCCGTCCCATATACCGGGGGCAGAGATCGGTATCCTCAACCGACACCTTGATCTCATCGTGAATATTTCCGCCGACGGTGGTATACTCCGGTCTCGGCGCATTGAAGGGTTTGTTCAGTACCACCGCGATCTCCCGGGCAACCCCGAGTACACTCTGGCAGTCGGGACGGTTGGCGGTGATCTTAAAATCGATGATGTAATCGTCGAGATGCAGAACCTCCCGCATATCGGTACCCGGCGCCGGCGAATCCTTAAGGATCATAATGCCGTACACTTCGGCGCCCGGATAATCACTTTCTTTTAGGCACAGTTCCTCGCCGGAACAGAGCATACCGTTGGAGGGAACCCCACGAAGCTTTCCTTTTTTAATGTGCATGCCGTTGGGCAGATGAGAGTCGTGCAGAGCCACCGGCACAAGAGCGCCTTCAAACACGTTGTCGGCACCGGTCACGATCTGGACCGGCTCGGCTTCTCCGATATCCAGCTGGCAGATCTGCAGCTTGTCGGCGTCGGGATGCTTCTCCAGTTTCACGATCTGGCCAACCACTACCCGGCTCATGGTTTGGGAAAGGTCGGTGATGCTTTCTACTTCAAAGCCGCTCATCACCATGCGGTCACACAGTTCAGCTACCGGCAGGTCGATATCGACGTACCGTTTCAGCCAATTCAGCGATATCAGCATAACGTTCCTCCTTACTTATCAAACTGTTCCAGAAAACGCAGATCGTTTTCGAACAACAGACGAATGTCACTGATCTTATACCGGGTGGTGGTGAGTCGATCCAACCCGATACCAAACGCAAAACCGGAATACTCTTCCGGATCGATACCGCAACCGCTCAACACCCGCGGATGCACCATACCGGCCCCGAGAATTTCGATCCAGCCGCTGTCCTTACACACGCGACAACCCTTGCCGCCGCATTCGGAACAGCTGACGTCCACCTCAACGCTCGGCTCGGTGAAGGGGAAGAAGGAAGGACGGAATTTCACCTTGGTGTCCGGCCCGTAGATCTCGTGAGCAAACTGCTCGAGCACCCCTTTGAGGTCGCACATGGTAACCCCTTTGTCCACCACAAGACCTTCGATCTGGTGGAACACCGGCGAATGGGTCGCATCCACCTCATCTGCACGGAACACACGGCCGGGACAGATGATGCGAATGGGCGGCTTGCGCTGTTCCATAGTACGGATCTGTGCCGCGGAGGTCTGGGTGCGAAGCAGCAGGTTTTCCGCCAAATAGAAGGTGTCCTGCATATCGCGGGCCGGGTGATCCTGCGGCACGTTCAGCGCCTCGAAATTGTAATGATCGGTTTCCACTTCGGGACCGTCCACTACGTCAAAGCCCATTGACTGGAAGATGTCGATCACGTCGTTTAACACCACGTTTAGCGGATGCAGACCGCCGATCGGTTTGGTTTTACCCGGCATGGTCACGTCTAGCTTTTCCTCTTTTAGCTTTTGCTCCTGTAAAGACTTTTGAAGCGCTCCTGCCCGTTCGGTCAAAGCACCGTCGAGAAGCTGGCGCAGTTCGTTGACTAGCTGACCCATTTTCGGGCGTTCCTCAGCGGGAAGGGAGCCCATACCGCGCAGAAGTTCGGTCAGCGATCCCTTTTTGCCCATATAGCGCACCCGGAACTCTTCCAGCTCCTGCGGCGTTTGGACTGCCTCCAGTTCGGCGAGCGCCTGAACCTTAAGCGCTTGTAATTTTTCTTGCATTTCTTTGCCTTCTTTCTTATGTAATGGAAACGGAGACATAAAAAAAGCTCCCGTCCTCTAAAAGGGACGAAAGCCAACACGCTCCGCGGTACCACCCTGATTTTTGCAAAAGCAAACACTTTTGTGACCGATAACGGGGTCTGCCGTCTGGGCCTACCGGACCATACTGGTCGTTCAGCTCGCCGCTCCGAAGTGAACTTCGATCACCCTTTTCGTCCGATCGCTTTCAGCCGTGTCGATCTTCTCTAAGTCGGAAAAGTCGGTGTCTACTCTCTTCATCTCAGCGTTTCTATCAGTATATCACGCTTTTTTTCACATTTCAAGTCCTTTTTACCTTTATTTTCACTTATAACGAGGACATAGGTGGAAAGGTGATCGGCTCCTTTTGTTCATTTTCCACCACTGTTAGCGGAATTTCCGGAAGAATTCCTTTGATCGTTTCAATAAACCGGTTGCTCATCGGCCCGGGTGTGCCTACCACCAGGTGCTGAGCTTTATGCTGTCGTGCGGCAACCGCCACTGTGAGAGCGGGGGAGTCGTTAAACAATACTAAAAGCTCCGCACCGTGTCTTTCGGCAATGTTATACATTGTTTGCAGACGGTCAGCGGTGTATTCGGACATCAGTCCCACCCGAAGCACCGTAATGGCGGCGAGGGGTAATTCTTTTTTTCGGGCAATAGTAGCGGCCGCCGCGATCAGGTCGTTGCATCTCGGCTGATCGGTGATGCATACCATAACGCACCCTTTGTTTTCCGGCATAGAAACATCTCCTTTTCGCTTGATCTTATTTTATCATTTCTTCGTTACCAAAGGGTGTCCGAAATGTGAATTTTCTGTTGAAATAGTGTGTTATCTGTGATATGATGTATTAATTAAAACTGCCTTTTGACAGAAAGCGGGAGAAAAGTATGCGTATTGTGGTAAAGGTTGGCACTTCTACCTTGGCGCACGAAACCGGACGGCTGAATATCCGGTGCGTGGAAACGCTTTGTAAGGTGCTCAGCGATCTGAAAAATTCCGGTCACGAGATCGTGCTGGTATCCTCCGGTGCGATCGGTATGGGTGTCGGCAAACTGAATTTACCCGGTCGCCCGGATGATATGCCCACCAAACAGGCCGCCGCCGCAGTTGGCCAGTGCGAGCTTATGTATACCTACGACCGCCTGTTTTCCCAGTATAATCACACGGTGGCTCAGATTCTGTTGACCGGCGACGACGTGCACGATGAGACCCGGACTCAGAATTTTAAGAATACTCTTTTCCGTCTGCTGTCGCTGGGCGTTCTGCCGATCGTGAACGAAAACGATACCTTGTCCACTGCGGAGATCAGCATCGGCGATAACGATACTTTAGCGGCGATCGTGTCGGTGCGTATTGAAGCGGATCTTTTGATTCTTCTCTCGGATATTGACGGCTTGTATACTGCCGATCCCCACCGTGATCCGAACGCGAAACTCATTCCCAGGGTGGATGAGATCACCCCGGAGATCACCGCCTTGGCCGCCGGTCGTGGCAGTCGCCTTGGCACCGGCGGTATGATCACTAAGATCCACGCTGCCGAAACCTGTATGGCGGCGGGTTGTGATATGGTGATCACCAACGGCTCGGATGCGGAAATTTTGTACGATATTATGGACGGAAAACCGTGCGGCACACGGTTTGTGGCCGGAAAGGGGCACAAGGATGCTGACAACCGTTGATATTTTAACCCGTGCACGGGAAACCCTCCCGGCGGCGGCCACCCTTTCTACCGAACAGAAAAATGAGGCGCTTCTTGCTATGGCAGACGCGCTGGTAAACGCATCCGATTCCATTCTAAAAGCGAATCGGGAGGACCTGGATGCCGCCCGTGGACAGATTTCGGATGTGATGTTGGATCGCTTGGCGCTGAATCCTGAACGGATCGTGGCTATGGCAGACGGCATCCGGGCAGTGGCAAAACTCCCCGACCCGGTCGGTCGTGTTTTGCAAGAATGGAAGCGGGAAGACGGCCTTTTGATCCAAAAGGTGTCGGTGTCTATCGGGGTGATCGGCATTATTTATGAAAGCCGCCCGAACGTGACCGCTGATGCGGCGGCGCTGGCGCTGAAAAGCGGGAACGTTTGTGTTCTGCGCGGCGGCAAAGAAGCATTCCGCTCGGCCAATGCGATCGTGACCGCTCTTCGGCAAGGACTTTCCGCCTGCTCGTTACCTCAAACGCTTATCAATCTGATTCAGGATACTTCCCGGCAGAGCGCAAAAGAGATGATGACCGCAAACGGTCTTATTGACCTGCTCATTCCCCGCGGGGGAGCGGGTCTTATCCGTGCGTGCGTGGAACAGGCGACGGTACCGTGTATCCAGACCGGCACCGGCATCTGCCATATTTACGTCGAAAAAACCGCCGACACGGATATGGCGCTGGCTATCCTTGAAAATGCGAAAACCAGCCGCCCTTCGGTGTGTAACGCGGCGGAGGTGTGCCTTGTGGATCGGGCGATCGCATCGGAATTTTTACCGCGCTTACAACAGCGCTTAACCGACGGTCAGGTGGCGAAAAACCGCCCGGCGGTGGAGTTTCGTTTGGATCCGGCGTCGGCAGAGATCATTCCCGGCACCCCGGCGGGTGACGAGGACTTTGATACCGAATTTTTGGATTATATTTTAGCGGTTCGGGTGGTAGAAAACACGGCGGAAGCGGTGCGGCATATAAGCGCCCATTCTACCGGTCATAGCGAAGCGATTTTGTCTTCCGACCCGGAAGCGATCCGGCAGTTCACCACCGGGGTGGATAGTGCGGCGGTGTACGTCAACGCCTCCACCCGCTTTACCGACGGCGGTGAATTCGGACTCGGCTGTGAAATGGGCATCTCCACCCAAAAGATGCACGCCCGCGGTCCTATGGGACTGTCGGAGTTGACCACCTACAAATATATTATCACCGGCAAAGGACATATCCGGTAGGGAGGACGTTAAGATGCAGAAAATCGGCTTTATCGGGGTCGGGAATATGGGCGGTGCTCTCGCATCGGCGGTTGCCGCCGTCAACACCGCCCCGAAACTCTATCTTTCTGATCATAACCAGGATAAGGTGGCGCAAAAAGCCGCTGAGTTGCAGGCGCAGATTACCGATAACGGTACGGTCGCAAGCACCTGTGACTGCATTTTCCTCGGGGTAAAGCCGCAGATGCTGTCGGCGGTGATGACCGACCTGCAGGATGCGCTCAAGAAGAATCCCGATCCGCTTCTCGTCTCTATGGCGGCGGGGGTTTCTCTTTCGACTTTGGAACAACTGGCGGGGGAGAATACCCCCATTATCCGTATTATGCCGAACACCCCGGTGGCGGTCGGTAAAGGGATGATCTTGTATACGCCGAATAAGGCGGTCACCCCGGAAAAAGAAGCGGCTTTTTTGACGATTATGGAAAAAGCCGGGGTCTTAGATCGTATTGATGAAGAGGTTATGGATGCCGCCAGCGCGGTGTCTGGTTGCGGCCCGGCGTTTGTGTATATGTTTATTGAAGCGTTGGCAAGCGGTGGGGTGAACGCCGGTCTTTCGTGGGAAAAGGCGGTGCGGTATGCCGCCCAGACAGCGGCAGGGGCGGCCGAACTGCTGATGCAATCCGGTGAGCATCCCAAAGCGCTGAAAGAAGCGGTGTGCAGTCCGGCCGGCAGCACCATTGAAGGGGTCGGCGTGCTGGAACAGAGGGGGATGCCCGAAATCGTTTCGGCGGCGGTAAAGGCCTCCTTTCAGCGTACTCAGGAGCTCGGAAAACAGAAATAATTCAAAATTTATAGGAATTTCTGTATTTTTGAAAAAAATGCTTGATTTTTTGAAACAAATCTGTTAACATAGGTGTGTTGTCTACGAGATGATAGACGAAAATCGTAAGTTATACACCTGAGAAGGAGGTGCAGATCATGGCGAAATGTGATATCTGCGGCAAGAGCGTGGTTTTCGGCATTAAAGTGTCCCACTCTCATCGTCGTTCCAACCGTACCTGGAAACCGAACATCAAAAAGGTGAAAGCGGTGGTTGACGGTTCCCCGAAGAGAATCTACGCCTGCACCCGTTGCCTGCGTTCGGGAAAGGTTACCCGCGCTGTTTAACAACAAGCTTAAGACCGGTCAAATGCTTTGGCATTTGACCGGTTTTATTCTTTTCAAAACCGGTTGAAATTTTTCGGTAAAACTGGTATGCTTATCTCACTATAGGAAAGGAGAGGATAAAACTGTGAAAAATGCGTTTTACGGTGCGCTGATGCGTATGAAATATATCACCCGTTGGGCGCTGATGCCGAACACCCGCCCGGAAAACATCTGTGAGCATTCCTATGACGTGGCGGCACTGGCGCATGCGCTGGCCTTGATTGAAAACACCCGCTTTGGCGGAACGGTCAAGGTGGAGAAATGCGTGATGCGGGCGCTGTACCACGACCTGCCGGAAATTCTGACCGGCGATATGCCCACCCCGGTGAAATACGTGGATGAGCGATTGAGAGATGCCTACCGCCAGGTGGAGGAACACGCGGTTTCCAGTATTCTCTCCCTGCTTCCGGATGACCTGCGCCCGGAATATGCGGCGTTGCTGAATGATGACCCGGAATCGGAGCAGGAGATGCGGCTGGTCAAAGCGGCGGATAAACTGTCCGCTCTTATCAAATGCGAAGAGGAATTAAAACAGGGAAACCGGGAATTTGAAAGCGCCCGGAATTCCACCGAAAAAGCGCTTCGGGAGATGAATATTCCGGCGGTCAACTGCTTTTTGGAGGAGTTTTTGCCGCCCTGCCGTTTGACGCTGGATGAACAACAGCGATCTGAATAAAAATCGGTAAAATTCTTTCGGTTCAATCCTTGACGGTGATTGCGAATTGTGATAGAATAGATAAAATATTAAGATGAATCGATAAAAGTCGTTTTGATTCATCAGGGATTTTTGAGACGGGAAAAGGAGACGTGCAAAATGGCATACTATTTCAGTGAACCCTCGCATACTTTCAGTGAATACCTGTTGGTCCCCGGCTATACCTCCCGGGACTGCATTCCGGCGAACGTTTCTTTGAAAACGCCGCTGGTAAAGTTCAAAAAAGGGGAAGAGTCGGCGATCTCGCTGAACATCCCGCTGGTTTCCGCCATTATGCAGTCGGTGTCTAACGACACGATGGCGATCGCACTCGCGAAAGAGGGCGGTATCTCCTTTATTTACGGCTCCCAGTCGATCGAAGACGAGGCGGCTATGGTCGCCCGTGTGAAGAGCTATAAAGCCGGCTTTGTGGTCAGCGATTCCAACCTGACCGAGGAAGCCACCCTGGCGGACGTGCTGGAACTGGTGGAAACCACCGGTCATAACACCGTGGCTGTCACCGACGACGGCACCCCGAACGGCCGTCTGCTTGGCATCGTAACCAGCCGTGATTACCGTGTCAGCCGTATGGAACCGACCGAAAAGGTGAAAACCTTTATGACCCCGCTCAAAAACCTCATCACCGCTCCCGATACCACCACCCTGAAAGAGGCCAACGATATCATTTGGGAGCATAAGCTGAATTCTCTGCCGCTCGTCGATAAGGACGGTCGGTTGGTGTATATGGTGTTCCGTAAGGACTATGCTCAGCATAAGGAAAACCCGCAGGAAGTACTGGATGCCCAGAAACGGTATCTGGTGGGCGCCGGTATTAACACCCTGGACTACGCCGAGCGTGTTCCGGCTCTGGTCGAAGCGGGCGCTGACGTGCTGTGTATCGATTCTTCCGAAGGATATACCTGCTGGCAGGAAGAGACCCTTCGCTTTATCCGTGAGAAATACGGCGATTCGGTGAAGGTCGGCGCCGGTAACGTGGTGGACCGTGAAGGATTCCTGTTCCTCGCCAAAGCGGGTGCTGATTTTATCAAGGTCGGTATCGGCGGCGGTTCTATTTGTATCACTCGTGAGCAGAAGGGTATCGGCCGTGGACAGGCGACCTCCCTTATTGACGTGGTGGAAGCGCGGAACGAGTATTACGAGGAGACCGGTATTTATATCCCGATCTGCTCGGACGGCGGTATTGTTCACGACTATCATATGACTTTAGCGCTGGCTATGGGTGCTGATTTTATTATGCTGGGTCGCTATTTTGCCCGGTTTGATGAAAGCCCCACCGAGAAGTTGAATATTAACGGCACCTACGTGAAGGAATACTGGGGCGAGGGCTCCAACCGTGCCCGTAACTGGCAGCGGTATGACCTCGGTGGTAAAGCGAAGCTTTCTTTCGAAGAAGGGGTTGATTCCTACGTTGAATATGCCGGTCCGCTGCGCGATAACGTTGCGAAGAGTCTGTATAAGGTGAAATCCACCATGTGCAACTGCGGTGTGATCAACATCCCGGACCTGCAGAAAAATGCGAAGATGACCCTGGTGTCCGCCACCAGTATTGTGGAGGGCGGCTATCACGACGTTATCCTCAAGACCAGCACCGGTTCTCGTCGCTGATTCAGGTAAAATAAAACCGCGGCAAGCATTTGCTTGCCGCGGTTTTTTTATGTTTTTCAGTCTTTTTGCTGTAACCGGTAGGAAAGGGTCATCAAGCTGTCGCTCAGGTGGACGTTTTCCACGATCGCGTCCGGGTGAGCATCGTTGATGTAGTAGTGGGAAAAATTCCAGAATCCTTTGATGCCGAGTTCGGTTAACTGTTGCACCACCCCGGGAGCGGAGGTTTTCGGAATACAGAGAATAGCCATTTCCGGTTGATTAGTTTGGCAAAATTCAACCATTTCGTCCTCGGAAAGTACCGTTAATTCTCCGATCGAGGTACCGACAATCTGCGGATTTATGTCAAATATTCCGATCAGCTTCATACCGCGTCGCTCAAAATGCATCTGGGTGGCGATAGTACGTCCCATATTTCCGGCGCCGATCAAAATGGCCGGGGTAAGCTGATCTAACCCTAAGATCCGTTCGATCTCGTGATATAGCTGTTCCACCATATAGCCGTAACCTTGCTGTCCGAATTCCCCGAAGCAGTTAAAATCCTGCCGGATCTGGGAAGCGGTCAAATGCATCCGCTGAGCCAGTTCCCGAGAAGAGATGCGGGTGACCCCATTTTCCTTCAGATCATATAAAAATCGGTAGTAACGCGGCAGTCGGCGGATAACCGACATAGAAATACGTTCGTTTCTTGACATACAGCAACTCCTATTAGGAATTTTCGCGGGTATAATCGAGCAAGCCGCCGGCGAGGAGCATAGCGGTCTGTCGCTCGGAGAATCCGCCAATGAGCGGATAGGACTCGTTTTTGGTTTCGTTGTTCATGACGATCGGCGCACCGGTTTTCAGCGCCTCCCGGATGTTCGGGAGGGTGAGACGGTCGCCCAGGTCAATCTTGTCGTAATCCGCTTCGTTTTCAAAGGTGAGCGGCAGAATACCGGCGTTGATGAGGTTAGCTACGTGAATACGGGCAAACGACTTCACCACAACCGCCTGAATACCGAGGTAGAGGGGCGCCAGTGCCGCATGCTCACGGGAACTGCCCTGTCCGTAGTTGGCGCCGCCGATGATGATACCGTTGCCGGCGGCTTTACAGCGGGCGGGGAATTGGGGATCGCAACGGGTGAAGCAATGCTCCGAAATCGCCGGGATGTTGGAACGAAGCGGCAGGATTTTGGCACCGGCCGGCATAATGTGATCGGTGGTAATGTTGTCACCGACCTTTAAGAGCACGTCTGCCGAAATGGTTTCCACCAGCGGGTGG
Organism: Clostridia bacterium; assembly: GCA_017442265.1. Classification (GTDB taxonomy): domain Bacteria; phylum Bacillota; class Clostridia; order Oscillospirales; family Acutalibacteraceae; genus URNF01. The sequence goes on from JAFSAC010000029.1 coordinate 19,265, forward strand.
GTCTGCGGGAACGGCTTGATGTTCGGCCCGCGCAGAATTTCCACGTCGGCGGTTTGCTCTTCGGGAAGCGGCGGGATGATCATATTGTCGTTGATCATAAAGCTGTCCGGCAGGGTAATCGCCGGGGCATCGCCCATAGTACGCGGATCGGTCATCACGCCGGTCAGCGCGGACACCGCCGCCGTTTCGGGGCTGACCAGGTATACGCCGGCATCGGCGGTACCCGACCGTCCTTCGAAGTTGCGGTTAAAGGTACGCAGAGATACCGCCCCGGAATTGGGGGACTGGCCCATACCGATGCAAGGACCGCAAGCACATTCCAGAATACGCGCACCGGCGGCGATCAGATCGGCCAGTGCTCCGCATTCCGCGAGCATATTGTAAACCTGTTTCGAACCGGGCGCAATGGACAAGCTCACGTCCGGATGAACCGTTTTGCCTTTTAAGATAGCGGCCACCTTCAGCATATCAAGCAGGGAAGAGTTGGTGCAGGAACCGATACAGCACTGGTCTACCTTGATGTTGCCGATCTCCTTGACACTCTTTACTGCATCAGGAGAGTGGGGACAGGCGGCGAGCGGCTGAAGTTCCGAGAGATCGATCACGATGCTCTCGTCATACACAGCCCCTTCGTCCGGCCCGATCGCAACCCAATCCTGCTCGCGTCCTTGTGCTCGCATAAAGTCACGGGTGACCTCGTCAGACGGGAATACCGAGGTGGAAGCGCCGAGCTCAGCGCCCATATTGGTGATAGTAGCTCGCTCCGGCACCGACAGGGTCTTAACCCCGTCGCCGGTATATTCGATGATCTTGCCGACACCGCCTTTGACCGACATCCGGCGCAGTACCTCTAAGATGATGTCTTTGGCGGCCACCCACGGCTGTAACTTGCCGCGCAGTTCCACCTGCACCATTTTCGGCATGGTGATATAGTAAGTGCCGCCGCCCATAGCGACCGCCACGTCCAGACCGCCGGCACCAAACGCCAGCATACCGATGCCGCCGCCGGTGGGGGTGTGGCTGTCCGAACCGATCAGGGTTTTTCCGGGAATACCGAACCGTTCCAGATGCACCTGATGACAGATGCCGTTGCCGGGACGGGAGAAATACAGTCCGTGCTTTTTGCAGATCGACTGAATATACCGATGATCGTCGGCATTTTCAAATCCGCTTTGCAGGGTGTTGTGATCGATATACGCTACCGAACGTTCGGTTTTGACCCGCGGAATACCCATTGCCTCAAATTCGAGATACGCCATAGTACCGGTCGCATCCTGGGTGAGGGTTTGATCGATCTTAATGCCGATCTCACTGCCGGGGGTCATATCTCCGCTAATGAGATGCGCGCGGATGAGTTTTTGTGCTAAGGTGTCAGCCATGGTGTTTCCTCCTCGGGAATATAATGTTTCATTATGAACTATCTGAAAGGGATTGTCAATCGTCTTTACTGCGAAATACGAAAAACCGCTGTAACAGAAAACTGATCACGAACAGCAACCCTTCCACAATCAGCTTTGCTACCGGGAGCGGGATGTGGAGGGTCAGGTTAAACACTCGTAAAAGCAGGTAGTTGAGTACCAGGATCAATAAGGTCACTGACCCGTATTTTACAGCACCGCTCAAGGTGTGCCCCTTCGCCTTGAACACCATTCGCTGGTTGATCAGGAAGTTGCAGGAAGCGCTGATGATACGGGCAATGACGACACTGAGCAACAATACCTGCGCTTGGCTGAGGCCGGTCATCGGCAGAGCGGCGGCCAGCGCCAGCACCATAATGTAATCGATTAAAAACGCGATCAGCGAGGAACAGGTGAACTTTAGAATAGAGGCATAGATTTTGAAGGAATCCCGCAACGGATGGAAGTGGGAAGAGGAGTTTTCCTCATCAAGGTATACCGTTTCGATGAACACTTCCCGCATCGGGATATGCTGTTCGGCGGCGCCGAGTAACATATACATTTCGTATTCGTACCGCTCGCCTTTGAGGGCCAGAAGGGTAGGGATTTTCGCCACCGAAAAGGCGCGAAGACCGGTCTGGGTATCGTACACCATAACCCCGCTTGCCAGGGCAAACACGTACCGGGTAATGGTGTTTCCGATCTTACTGCGCGGCGGCACCTTGCCGGTAAAACGGCGGGAACCGAGGATGAGCGCTTCCGGATGAGCACGTAGCTCGTCGCATACCCGGATGACGTCCGGTAGTAAATGCTGTCCGTCCGCGTCGACCACCACAACCCCTTCATCCTCCGGAAAATGCTCTAATATGTACTGCATGCCGGTTTTCATCGCACGACCCTTGCCGCCGTTTTTCTCGTGGGTCAGCACAGTGACCGAGTCGGGCAGCTGCTCGAAGATTGCCGATTTTTCCGGTGAACTGCCGTCGTTCACCACCACAATGGAGTAATCGGTCTGTTTCACAAAGCGGTCGACCAGCATGACTAATTGCTCGTCCGGTTGATACGCGGGGATAAGAACGATCATACAAACCCTTCCTTTGATACAGATAAATATCTATGTCTATTATATAACAAATTTGTCGGTTTGCCAACCCCCAGATGTCGAAAATATGTGTTGACAGTATTTTGGCACCCGTGGTATAATTTACCTGCACAATATTTGTAAAAATCGGAGGGAACGGTTATGTGCAAAGCGATTGAAGAAGCAGGCGTAAAGGCCAAGATCATCACCCCGGACGACGGCGGTCATTATTTCTTTGGATACTATGATTTGCAGCCGTTTGACACTACCGGCCGGTATCATCTGTGCCACAAAGCCCCGTTTGAAGATCATATCCCCGGACCGGACGACGTGTGCGAGCTGGGTATGCTGGATCTGAAAGAAGGCGGCTTTATTAAGCTGGCGGAAACCACCGCGTGGAACTTCCAGCAGGGCGCCATGCTGCAGTGGTATAAGGATGACGATCACATTCTGTTTAACGTGCACGAGGACGGTGCTTACCGTTGCTGCATCCTGAACATCAAAACCGGCGAGAGACGGATCCTGCCCAAAGCGGTGGCTAACGTGTCCAACGACCGTACCAAAGCGCTGTGCATCAACTTCTCCCGTATGTTTAACTTCCGTCCCGGCTATGGCTATAACGGTATCGTGGACCCGTATTTCGATGAGCTGGCTCCCGAAGACGACGGTATTTTCCTTATGGATATGGAAACCGGCGATTGCAAACTCATTGCCAGCTTGGATAAGCTTGTCAAAGCGTTCCCCCGTTCGCCTTATTCGGACGGCAAGGTGTTGATCAACCACATCAACTTCAATACCACCGGTGATCGCTATGCCATGCTGTTCCGTAACTTCAGCCGGAAAGAGATCGGTCTTGTGTGGAGAACTCAGTTGCTTACCGGCGACCTGGAAGGCAATATCCATTGCCTCGGAAACTTTGCTGTTCATTCCCATTATCATTGGAAGAATGACCGCGAACTGCTGATCTTCAGCGATCCGGATTTAGACAACTCGGATATGGGTCTGTACCTGTACCACGACACCACCGACGAATTTATGAAGATGCCGGAGCCCAACCCGACCCGCGACCTGCACTGTCTGTACTCTCCGAACAGACGGTATATTCTGGGTGATGACTATCCGGACAAAGAGTGCTTCCGTGCCCTGCACCTGATCGATACTGAAAAAGGTGTAGACACCATTCTCGGGAAGTATTATTCCTATACCGTATCCTGGGGCCCGGTTGCCGAATACCGTTGCGACCTGCATGCTCGTTATGATCGCACCGGTCGGTACGTCTCCTTCGATAGCAACCATATCGGACAGCGCTGTGTCTGCCTCATTGATATGAACGATCTGAAGGGCTACGAGTGGTAATTCCTACATAAAAAAAGAAAAAAGCAGTCCGCTGACCGTTACGTTAGCGGCTGTTTTTTTCCTTTGATTTGGTAAAGAGTTCTTTGATGCCGATATATAGTAGCACTACTCCAAACCCTTTTTTCAGCAGTTCGGTATCCAACTGACTGCTGATTATCGCGGCAATCACCGATAACGGGATGCCGGTGAGTATACAAAGACCCGCCTCTTTAAATAAAATCCGCTTATTACGGATATGAGAGATGAGAGCGGTAGGAGCGCACCCTGTAAAGTATAACAGGTTTACACCTCCGGCGGTATACTGATCCACCCCGGCAAAGGCAGTGAGGTATAAAACGAGCAAAGAACCGCCGCCCACCCCAAAGCCGCTGATAATGCCGGTTAAAAATCCGACCAGTATATCCAACAGTCGCATAAAATGCTCCTTTCAGAAAAAGAGATTACGGATCGCACCGTATAGAATGAGTGCACCGAATAGGCGGTGGAGCCAGATAACCGGGATTTTTTGAAACAGCCGTCCGCTCAATAATCCTCCCAGCGCACCGCCGATCACGTAGGGATAAGCGGTAGAGAGAATGTTCTCACCGCGTAATAGGAATACGATGAAGGATGCAATCGATAGGGGAAAGATGACCGCCACCGAGGTGGCGAATGCTTTTTTCTCCTCCATATCGCACCATTTGATAAACATCGGAACTAAAAACAATCCGCCTCCGGCACCGAACACCCCGTTGGCGGTACCGGCCAGCGCTCCGATTAAGAGGTATTTCCACCAGTTTTTCATAGCGGCTTTCACTCCGTTTCCGGCTGTTATTGTTTGCAAAACCGGAATGGAAAATTCACCGAAAAGGGGATAAAACGAGATGTCTGATACAAAAACCATTCGCTTTGGTGTAGTTGGAAGCGGCCGCATCGTCGATCAGATGATTGGGGGTGCCAAGCTGTACGATCACCTCAAGCTGACCGCCGTGTATTCCAGAACCGAAGAACGTGCGAAAGAGTATGCGGCGCGCCACGGTGCAAAGTACACCTTTACCTCTTTGGAGGAAATGGCGGCCTCCGACGTGATCGATATGGTGTATATTGCGAGTCCCAATCGCTTTCATCTCGATCAAGCTAAAGTGTTTTTGTCCCACGGTAAACACGTGTTGTGCGAAAAACCGCTGACCGCCTACCCGGAAGAACTGGATGAAATATACGAACTGGCGGATAAACACGGCTGTCTTTTTACAGAAGCGATCATTATGCTGTTTCAACCGCAGCTGGAAATTTTGGAAAAAGCGGTGAAAAAACTTGGCTCCATTTCGAGCGCCCGCTTTGATTTTTCGCAGTATTCTTCGCATTATCCGGCTTACCTGAAAGGGGAAACCCCAAACATTTTTAATCCGGAAATGGAAACCGGCGCTTTGCAGGATCTTGGGGTGTACTGCGTGTATCCCGCCCTGTATTTCTTTGGCAAGCCGCAGGAAATAGATGCTAAAGCGCTTTTCCTGCGTACCGGCGCTGACGGCACGGGAGCGGCATTTTTCCGTTATGAAGACAAGCTCATCACCTTAAATTATTCCAAACAAGCGGAATCCTACGCCCCGTCCGAGATTTTAGGGGAAAAGGGGAGCGTGACGATCGGCGCGATCGGTCGTATGGAACAGATCGTCCTTCATCAAAACGGAAAAGCTCCGACCATGCTGTGGGGAGGACAAGAAAAAACGGCGTTGATGGGATATGAAATCGCCACCTTCGCCGATTGGATCGTAGCCGGAGCCGGGGAACGGTATGAAGCGCACCGCCGGCTGGCACGGGATGTATCCGATTGTATGAGGGAGATCCGCCGAAAAGCCGGTATCCGTTTCCCGCGGGATTAATACCGGATCATACCGACGGTATATTCCTGTCCGCAAGGGAGCGGACAGGGGAGCATAGAACCGTAAAGGTCAGATGCTTTACACTCTAATTGGAATATTTCTTTGGCAAAAGGATCGTCCGGGAGCTGCTGTGGATCGGAAACCAGCGGCAACCGGGCGGTTTTTTTCATCTTTTGCAGTAAATCCCGTCCGTTTTGGTTAAAACCGAGTACCCGGATATAGGGGGGCGTTTGTTGCTCCCACCGGGCGGGAATGCCGAGATAAGCGGCGGTGACAATGCGGCGCAGTCGCGCAGCGGTATATCGCCGGGTTTTGACCGCCAAGATCACCTTTTCCAAAGACTCTTCGGTCTGTACCGCCGTGTATAAGCGGTTGTGAAGTCCTTCGCTCACCCCCGGCAGGGCGGCAAACTGCGATAGATCTAACCGGCGCAAAAAGGACAGTATCAGCCGGTCGGCAAGAGTGGTATCGGTCAGACAATGCCGGCTTTCCAATGCGCTTTCTAAAAGGTTCACCGCTTCGGTTGGCATAAACGGGCGCACTGTCTCAAGCCCCCCGTTTAAAAGATTCGCCCGAATCCACCCGGCGGAGGCAAAATGGTCCTCGGGTGTGTCGGCATCATGGACGGCTCCCTGTCGCAAAACAGGATAGGGGACAATGGCGCTTTGAAGGATAGAAAGGGCTTTGCCGTATTCAATAGCAAGGGTGTTATTCGGTTCGGATAACGCGGCGGCGGTTTGTTGGTCGGTTAAAGCAGTGACCGCCCGTTGTTGCGCCTCCGGATAGGAGACTCCTTCTTTTAGGGCAGAACGTAACAAGTCGGGAAACCGTGGGTCTTGTACTGCGTTTATGACCGCATTCAGCGGCTGTATTTCACCGGCTTCACAGCCAAAGCTTATTCGATCGATGCACCCCATATTCTCTAAGATCGACACCCCGCCAAACGCGAACCGCTCAGCGGCGGCACTGGCCCACGGAAGCGGCAGTTCGATGATGAGATCGGCACCGCCCGCGAGCGCCATTTTCACCCGATCGGCTTTTGGGAGTAGGGCGGGGGTCCCGCGCTGGGTGAAATTTCCACCCATAACCGCCACGATATGGGTCGCTCCGGCCTCCCGGGTGGCGGTAATATGATGCGCGTGTCCGTTGTGAAAGGGGTTGTATTCGGCGATGATGCCGGCAACGGTCATAAAAAATCATTCCTTTTCAGGGAGAGTTTGTGAGTTTGGTCTTGAAAACAACGAAAAAAAGGTATATACTGGTAGAGATGTGTAGTAGATTGGTCGTTATGACCAGTATACACCAAAAATGCCGTATTGAAAAGATGGAGGGAACAAATAAATGAAAGTTTTGGTAATCAACGCCGGTAGCTCCTCGCTGAAGTATCAGCTGATTGATATGGAGGGCGAGGTCGTTCTGGCGAAAGGTATCTGTGAGCGTATCGGTGACGGCGGTGCTATGACCCATAAGACCGGCTCCGGCTACGTCAATAAAATGGATATTAAAATGGATAACCATACCGAAGCGTTTGAGCAGGTGAAAAAGGCGCTGACCACCGGTGAGGGCAAGGTCATTGACGATATGGCGGAGGTTTCCGCTATCGGTCACCGCATCGTTCAGGGCGGCGACAAGTTTGATCGTTCGGTGCTGGTCACTCCGCAGGTCATTAAGGATATCGCCGATCTGGCGGCTCTCGCTCCGCTGCATAACTCGGCGCACGTGCAGGGCATCAACGCTGCGATCGACGCGTTTGGCCCGGACGTTCCGCAGGTGGTTGTGTTTGACACCTCCTTCCACCAGACCATGCCGCCGGAGGCGTATATGTTCGGCGTGCCGTATGAGTTTTATGAGAAGTACGCGGTTCGCCGCTACGGCTTCCACGGTACCTCTCACCGTTACGTGAGCGCTCGTTGCTGCGAACTGCTCGGCAAGCCGGACGGCAAAGGCACCCGCATCATCACCTGCCATATCGGTAACGGTGTTTCGCTGTCCGCCATTAAAGATGGCAAGTGCATCGACACCACGATGGGTCTCACCCCGCTGGACGGCGTGCTGATGGGCACCCGTTGCGGTTCGATCGACCCGTCGGTGGTGACCTACATTATGGATAAAGAAAACCTCACCCCGACCGAAATGGATAACCTGATGAACAAAAAGTCCGGCATGCTCGGCATCAGCGGCTTCACCGGCGATGACCGCGACCTGCGCGCGGCGATGACCGATCCGAGTCATCCTCATCAGGCCCGTGCCGAATTGTTCTGGAATATGCGCAGCTATCAGCTAGCGAAACTGGTTGGCGGTTATATTGCGGCGTTGGGCGGTCTGGATGCGATCGTGTTCACCGCCGGCATCGCGGAAAACAACCCGGACCTGCGTGCTGATATTCTCGATTCGCTGGCTTATCTCGGCGTGAAGTACGACCCGGAGGCCAACCAGGTGCACGGCGAGGAAAAGGAGGTCACCACCCCCGATTCCACCATTCGCGGTTTTGTCATCCCGACCAACGAAGAGCTGGTTATCGCCCGGGACACCGTGGCGCTGGTTACCGCTCAGTAATTGAAAATCCCATAAAACAAATAAAGACGGCGCCGCTTTTGCGGCGCC
>JAFSAC010000004.1 GCA_017442265.1 Clostridia bacterium
CCGCGATGGTGGTATCCGTCATGATGGTGGCGGGGTTGGAGTTACACAAAATGACCTCGTACCCCTCCTCTTTGAGCGCCAAGCACGCCTGCGTGCCGGCATAGTCGAACTCTGCCGCCTGACCGATGACGATCGGGCCGGAGCCGATGATTAAGATTTTTTTGATGTCGGTTCTTTTTGCCATTGTCTTTTCCTCCCAAATTATCGACGATACACAATATTTCCATCGCAAACGGTCAATTCACAGCGACCGTAAACGGTATTCCCGGTAAAAGGACTGCTTCTTCCTTTGGACAAGAAGTCGTCGGGGTTGATCACATACGGTTCATTCAGGTCGTACACACAAAAGTCCTCGGTATCCGGCAACCGGAACCGGCGGCGGGGAACGATGCTCATCATATCAATCAGCCGTTCCATAGGGATGACCCCTTTTTTTACCAGTTCGGTATACAAAACCGGGAACGCGGTTTCCAGACCGACGACCCCCATTAAGCTACCTTTCAGTCCCTTACTCTTTTCCTCCGCGCTGTGCGGGGCGTGATCGGTAGCAATCATATCCACCGTGCCGTCAACCACCCCTTCTATGAGTGCTTCCCGGTCGGTGCGGTCTCTGAGCGGCGGGTTCATCTTAAACCGGCCGTCCTCCTGCAGAAAACGATCATCCAGCACCAGGTAATGCGGGCCGGTTTCACAGGTGACGTCCACCCCACTCTTTTTCGCATCCCGGATGAGGGACACCGTTTCTTTGGTTGAAATATGGCACACGTGGTAAGGACAGCCGGTTTCGGCGGCAAGTTCCAGATCCCGTTCCACCTGCCGCCATTCGCTTTCACTGCAAATACCGGCGTGCCGGTTCTTTTCGGCATACTGTCCGGCGTGAATATAGCCGCCAAAAAGCAGCGAATTATCTTCACAATGAGCGGCGAGAATGCGACCGGTTTCCCGAACACGGCACATCGCTTCCCGCATCATCCCTTTATCCTGAACCCCACGTCCGTCGTCCGAAAAGGCGATGACAAACGGTGCGAGCCCTTCGATATCCGAAAGAACCTGCCCTTCCTCCCTCACGGTGAGCGATCCGTACGGATGAACCCTTACTCTTGCATCCCGCCGGATAATATCCAGCTGTTCGTTGAGATGCTTCACACTATCCGGCACCGGATTTAAGTTCGGCATCGAGCAGACGTCGGTGTAGCCGCCGCGAGCCGCCGCCAAGGTACCGGAGGCAATGGTTTCTTTATAAAAAAAGCCCGGCTCTCTGAGATGTACGTGTACATCACAGAAGGTCGGGAAAACAGCACGGTCGGCAATAGCCATATCACCGGCGACAAAATCGGTTTTATCGGATAAAACGACCTCGTCCCGGCAACGACCGGTGTAATCAATGCAGTTGTGAAGAGTGATCTTCATAGGTCATTTTCCTCCAAAAAAACCTTGCCTGACGGCAAGGTTCGGTTGTTGCAGAAAACAAGATCACCCATTTGTGATCTTTCGCTCTGTCGTATTCACCCAATCTTGCCGATGTCACGCATCCGGTTAAAGATTTTATTAAAGGGATTATATCATACGTTATTTATCTTGTCAACCGAAAACCGACAAATATTCCCCTTGTTTTTGGCAATAATTCTTTTGACAAAAAACACAATATGTGGTAAAATTTAACTAATTTTAATAAGAAAAATTACTATGCCGACAACGAAAGCGGGGGTGCTGTTTTGAAGAGGAAAATTGATCCGGTTATTCGCCGGGAGGCCGGATATATTTCTATTTGGCTTTTCGGGGCCCTCCTGCTCACTCAAGCCGTTTTTCTGCTGATCGGGCATTGGCATTATTCGGTGCTGTTAGGCAGTTTGCTCGGATGTGCAACCGCTCTTGGAAATTTTCTTCTTTTAGGCCACATGATTCAAAGGGCACTCACTCAAGATCAAAAGAAAGCTGCGAACACCGTACGGCTCAGCCAAGGCGGTCGTTTACTGATGCAAGGAGTTATTCTGGTTTTAGCCGCTCTCTTGCCCTGTTTTAACATCTGGTCAGCGGCCATACCGCTGCTCATTCCCCGTATTGCCGTTTCGGTTCATGCTAAACAAAACGGAACTCATCCTTCGCAATCTCCGTCTGAGCAGGACACGGATTTGGAAGAGGACGAGGACGATTAACACCCTTTCGTGTTTTAGGAGGTGACCGCTATGTCAACGAAAAGCCGTCGATTTATGGCGGTGGATATTTTGCTTCTTGTCTTGGCTATTCTTCCGCTGGTGGCCGTAATGGTTCTTAAAATATTGACCGCGCCGCCGGCTGAAGGAATTTCCATTACCGGCGCTCAGGTGTATTTCACCCTTGACACTCCGATTCAGCCACTTCCTATCACCGAAGCACAGGTTAATTCCGTGGCAGTGATCATCACCATTTTTTTCCTTTGTCTATATCTCACCCACGGCATTTCCGCCACCCCCGTCACCAAACGGCAACTGATAACCGAATGGATCGTCGAAAAATGCCGAAATATGGTAAAGGAAAACATGGGAGATTATTTTTCGGGATTTGCCCCTTTCATCGCCGCCATTATGGGATTGTCCGCTTTATCCAGTCTGCTGTCGCTGTTGGGACTCTTCCCCCCGACTTCCGACCTGAATATCGTTGCCGGATGGTCTATTCTGGTGTTTTCCTTAATTACCTATTATAAATTCAAAGCAGGTCCTGTTCATTATTTAAAAAGCTATGCCGAACCGGTACCCTTCCTCGCCCCGATGAACATTATCAGCGAAATTGCGACGCCGGTTTCTATGGCATTTCGTCATTACGGTAACATTCTTTCCGGCTCTATCATTTCCGTATTGATTGCCGCCGCGCTGGGCGGTCTGAGTCAGATCGTACTCGGCTGGCTGCCGGGCATACTGGGAGAATTCCCGTTCTTGCGTATCGGTATTCCGGCAGTTCTCAGCTTGTATTTCGATATATTCAGCAGTCTGCTGCAGGCATTTATTTTCGCCACCTTGACTATGATGTATATTTCCGGTGGGTTCCCTCAAAGTGAATTCGAAGCACGCCGTGCCCGGCGGCAAGCAAAAAAGGTAGCTAAAATTCAAGCGAGCAAGGAAAAATTAAAGAACCGCTCATAATCATTGTCACAAATATTTTTTAAATAAATGGAGGTAAACATTATGTTAGAACTGGCTTTAGGTATCATTCTCGGCGGTTGTGCTGTCGGCGCGGGTCTTGCAATGATTGCAGGTGTCGGCCCCGGTATTGGCGAAGGTAACGCAGTTGCTAAAGCGTGTGAGGCCATTGGCCGTCAGCCGGAATGCAAAGGCGACGTCACCTCGACCATGATTACCGGCTGTATCATCGCCGAAACTACCGGTCTTTACGGTCTGGTTATCGCCATCCTGTTGATCTTTGTAGCTCCCCGTCAGTTTGTTAACGTGCTGATGGAAACTCTTGCGAAATAAGAGGTAGGACATTATGCAAACGTTAGAGATCATTTCGGTCAACATTTGGCATATTCTGATCTCTTTGGCGAACCTGCTTCTCATCTTCCTCATCCTAAAAAAATTCTTGTTCAAGCCGGTAACCAAGATGCTGGCCGAGCGACAGGCGGCTGTTGACCGGCAGATCAATGAAGCTACCGCCGCTAACGAAAAGGCACAGAAGGAGCAGGCGGCTTGGGAAGAAAAGATGCAGACCGCCAAAGAAACGGCAAACGGCATTATCAAAGATGCCACCGCATCCGCCAAAGACCAGGGCGACCGTTTAGTGGCCGAAGCACGGGATAAGGCGGATCAGATCATCCGTCAGGCGGAAAACGAAGCGATCCTCGAGCACAAGAAAGCCGAGTCGGCGATCCGCGAGGAGATCGTGACCGTTTCTACCCAATTGGCAGAAAAAATGCTTCAGCGGGAGATCCGCGCCGAAGATCATCGGGCGCTGATCGCCTCCTTTATGCAGGAAATAGGTGACGCGCATGACAGCGACAGTTAAGGATTACGCCGAGGCGCTGTTCACCCTCGCAAAGGACACCGATACGGCGGCCTTGTTTTTCGATGCCCTTCAGACGGTGGATATGGCGATGTCGGAGCATCCCGATTACCTCGCGGTGCTCGCCTCCCCCGCCATTCCGAAGCGGGAGCGCGCCGCCTTGCTGAAGGCGACGTTTGAGGGGATCGTCCCGGTAGAAGTGTTGCACTTTATCCAGCTTATCTGCCAGAACGGAGATATCCGCTCGTTACACGGATGCTTTGAAGTGTTTCAGCAGATGCTGGAAGACGCCCAGCGGCGGTCCCGCGCGCTGGTCACCAGCGCCACCCCTCTCTCCGCCGAGGAGCAAGAGAAATTACGCGCTCGTTTAGAAGAAATCAGCGGGCGAATCGTTCGTTTGTCCTGTACGGTTGATCCGGCGCTCATCGGCGGGTTAACGGTGGAAATGGACGGCAAGGTGTTTGACGGGAGTGTTAAACACCGGTTACAGGATATGAAAGAGGTGATGAACCGATGAGCAATACGCCAGATGCCATCAGTCGGGTCATTCAAGAGCAGATCAAGCAGTATGAAGCCCGGGTGGATATGTCCGAAACCGGTTCGGTCATTCTGGTCGGTGACGGCATTGCCAGAGTGTACGGTCTGAGAAACTGTATGGCAAGCGAACTGCTCGAATTTGCCGACGGCAGTTTTGGACTCGCACAGAACCTGGAGGAGGAGACCGTTTCGGTGGCTCTTCTCTCCAATCAAAATGATATTCGCGAAGGGACGGCGGTACGCCGTACCGGTCGTGTGTTATCGGTTCCGACCGGCGAAAAACTGATCGGCCGGGTGGTGAATGCGCTCGGCGAACCGATCGACAATAAAGGACCGATCGAATGTAATGAATCCCGACCGATCGAAGCGCAGGCGCCCGGTATTATCGAGCGGCAGAGCGTTTCGGTGCCACTGCAGACCGGTATTAAGGCGATCGACAGTATGATTCCGATCGGCCGCGGTCAGCGTGAGCTGATCATCGGCGACCGTCAGACCGGTAAGACCGAAATTGCGATCGATACCATTATCAACCAGAAAAACAGCGACGTCATCTGTATTTACGTCGCTATCGGGCAGAAATCCTCCTCGGTGGTACAGCTCGTAAATACCCTCACGGCGGCGGGCGCTATGGAATATACCATTGTGGTTTCCGCCTCCGCTTCCGAGAGTGCGTCTCTGCAATATATTGCTCCCTATTCCGGCTGTGCTATGGCGGAATATTTCCGTGAGCAGGGTCGGGACGTCCTGATCGTATACGACGATTTGAGCAAGCACGCGGTAGCTTACCGTGCGCTGTCGTTGCTCATCCGCCGTCCGCCCGGACGGGAAGCGTATCCCGGTGACGTTTTCTATCTCCATTCCCGCCTGTTGGAGCGAGCGGCTTGTGTCGCTCCCGAATACGGCGGCGGTTCGATCACCGCTCTGCCGATCATTGAGACCCAGGCGGGTGACGTTTCGGCATATATTCCGACCAACGTCATTTCCATTACCGACGGTCAGATCTTCCTCGAAACCGAGTTGTTCCACGCAGGCATTATGCCGGCTATCAACCCGGGTATCTCGGTCAGCCGTGTCGGCGGCGCCGCTCAGCTGAAAGGTATGAAGAAGGTCGCCGGCGAATTGAAGCTGTTGTACGCACAGTACCGCGAACTGCAGGCGTTTGCCCAGTTCGGCAGTGATCTTGATGCCGATACGAAAGCACGTCTGGCGCTGGGCGAACGGATCGTCGAAGTGTTAAAACAAAAGCGCAACGATCCGGTGTCGGTCCCCTGTCAGGTGGCGATCCTGTACGCCGTTATCAACGGATATTTGGACGAGGTGCCGGTTTCAGAGGTGCGCGCTTACGAGCAACGTCTCTACGCCAAAATGCAGAACGAAAAAACCGAATTATCCAAGCGACTCGAGCAAGGATATTTCGATGACGAGGATGTTGAACAGCTCAAGAAAACGCTGGAAGAAATGCGGGGGTGATAATCCGTGGGCGCTGATATGAAAAATCTCAGAAGCCGTATCCGGAGTGCCAACTCCACCCTGCAGCTCACCAAAGCCATGGGGCTGGTCGCCTCCTCCAAGATTCGCCGTGCCCTTACCGCTATGACAAACGGACGGGAATATGCCGCCGCCTTTGAAGAGGCGATCCGGCTGTTAACGGCATCCCCCGATTGCGCCAGAAGTCCCTATATGATGCCGCGAGAGACCGACCGTACCCGACTCATTGTCATCGCAGGCGACCGCGGCATGGCCGGGGGGTACAATGCGAACCTGTTTCGCTTGGCGGCCACCTTCCCCGATGCTCAAAAACTGCCGATCGGCAAGCGTGCTTGCGACCGTTTTGGCGGAGAATTGATATCCTCCGAACATTTTTCGGCGGCAGATGCTTCCGAATGGGCGAAAAAGTTATGTGAGGATTTCGTGAAAGGCGAATACGACCGGTTAGGGATTCTACACACCCGGTACGTATCCATGATGACCCAGGAGCCGGTTGTGTCCTGGATCTTGCCGCTCACCGCAGAAAAATCCTCCGGCTCAACCGCCGTATTATTTGAACCGGGAGAGCGCGAGGTGCTGGATACGGCCGTTCCTTCCTACGTAACCGGACAGATCATGGCGGCGGTTCGGGAAAGTTTTGCCTGTGAAGTGGCGGCTCGTCGGACGGCTATGGATGCCGCCGGCAAGAACGCTCAGCAGATGATTGACGAACTGCAACTCGCCTACAACCGGGCGCGGCAAGGGGCTATCACCCAAGAGATTACCGAAATTGTTGCCGGTGGCAACGCTTGATTTTAACTTTGATTGGTTTTCCAAAGAAGGAGGATCACTATGGATAATACCAAACCGGGTCGTGTATCCCAGGTTATGGGGCCGGTGGTGGACGTTTGTTTTGAGGAGGGTTTTCTCCCCCCAATCAACCACGCGCTGACCATTCCGATCGGTGACAACACCTTAACGGTGGAGGTCGCTCAGCATATCGGAGATAACACCGCCCGTTGTATTGCAATGGCATCCACCGACGGTCTCACCCGCGGTACGCCGGTTACCGATACCGGGGCGCCGATCAATGTGCCGGTCGGTCGGGAAACGCTGGGACGTATCTTTAACGTGCTCGGCGACCCGGTGGATAATCAGCCCGCCCCCGAAAACGCCGAACGCTGGGATATTCACCGTCCGGCGCCGGAATATTCGGAGCTTGCCACCTCTACTGAGATCTTAGAGACCGGTATTAAGGTTATCGACCTCATCTGCCCCTATTCCAAGGGTGGCAAGATCGGTCTGTTTGGCGGTGCCGGTGTCGGCAAGACGGTGCTGATCATGGAACTGATCAACAACGTGGCTAAACAGCACGGCGGTCTGTCGGTATTTACCGGCGTAGGCGAACGCACCCGTGAAGGCAACGACCTTTACAATGAAATGAAGCAATCCGGGGTGCTGAACAACACCGCGCTGGTATATGGACAGATGAACGAGCCGCCCGGAGCACGTATGCGGGTCGGCTTATCCGGTCTGACTATGGCGGAATACTTCCGTGATACCGAAGGGCAGGACGTTCTGCTCTTTATCGACAACATTTTCCGTTTCACCCAAGCCGGTAGTGAGGTGTCCGCCCTGCTCGGCCGTATGCCGTCGGCGGTTGGCTATCAGCCGACTCTGGCTAACGAAATGGGCGCTCTGCAAGAACGTATCACCTCCACCAAACGCGGGTCTATCACCTCGGTGCAAGCGGTTTACGTACCGGCAGACGACCTGACCGACCCGGCTCCGGCGACCACCTTCGCCCACCTGGATGCGACCACCGTTCTGTCCCGGAGCATTGCCTCCCAGGGCATCTATCCGGCGGTGGATCCGCTGGAATCCACCAGCCGCATCCTCTCCCCTGAAGTGCTGGGTGAGGAGCATTACAAGGTAGCTCGGGAAGTACAGCGGATTCTGCAGCGGTACAAAGAGCTTATGGACATCATCGCCATTATGGGTATGGATGAACTGTCGGATGAAGATAAACTGCTGGTACAGCGGGCGCGTAAAATTCAGCGCTTCCTCTCTCAGCCGTTCTACGTTTCCGAAAAGTTTACCGGCATTCCCGGCACCTACGTGCCGCTATCCGAAACGATCCGCGGTTTCCGTGAGATCATCGACGGCAAGCATGATGATCTGCCCGAGTCGGCATTCCTCTTTGCCGGCACTATTGACGACGTGGTCGCCAAAGCCCAAAAAACAAAGTAACGATGCCTTAATCATCAGAAAGGAAGGGGTCTTTTATGCATACGTTTCCGCTTACCGTTTCCACACCGGACGGACACGCATTTCAAGGGGATGCTATACAACTTGACCTGCGCGGCATAGAAGGTGATCTGGCGGTACTCGCCGGACACACCCCTTTCATCACCCCGGTTCAGCCCGGTAAATTTCACCTTTTCCTGCCGGACGACACCATGAAAACCGGTCGTCTTTCCGGGGGACTTCTCACGGTGAACACCGATGCGGTGACCTTACTTACTGACACCGTTGAGTGGGAATAAATAAAAAAAGAGCCCTCCCGATCGGGAGGGCTCTTTTTTTACTGTTTAATCAAGGAAATCTTTAAGTTTCTTGCTACGGCTGGGGTGACGGAGTTTTCTGAGCGCTTTGGCTTCGATCTGACGGATCCGTTCACGGGTCACGTCAAATTCCTTACCTACCTCTTCCAGGGTGCGCGGTCGGCCGTCCTCCAAACCAAAGCGGAGACGGAGCACCTTTTCCTCACGCGGGGTGAGGGTGGCAAGCACGCCGCCAAGCTGTTCTTTTAAGAGGGTATGGGATGCCGCATCCGCCGGGGCGGGCGCTTCATCGTCCGGGATAAAGTCACCGAGGTGGCTATCCTCCTCTTCACCGATCGGGGTTTCCAGCGACACCGGCTCCTGCGCTACCCGCATAATCTCCCGAACCTTATCCACCGGCATATCCAGTTCGGCGGCAATCTCATCCGCCGACGGCTCGTGACCGTTCTGGTGTAACAGCTGGCTGGAGATCTTTTTCACCTTATTGATCGTTTCGACCATATGCACCGGAATCCGAATGGTACGCGCCTGATCCGCAATCGCACGGGTGATCGCCTGACGGATCCACCAGGTGGCATAGGTGGAGAACTTAAATCCCTTGGTATAGTCGAATTTCTCCACCGCTTTAATCAAACCGAGGTTACCTTCCTGGATCAGATCCAAAAACTGCATTCCGCGACCGACGTAGCGTTTGGCAATGCTGACCACCAGACGGAGGTTGGCTTCGGAGAGACGACGACGGGCCGCCTGATCACCGTCCATAATCCGCATAGCGAGATCGATCTCTTCTTCGGAATTGAGCAGCGGCACCCGGCCGATCTCTTTGAGATACACCTTCACCGGGTCGTCAATGGCGATCTGTTCGGCGCCGGCATCCTCTGACGAGGCGTTATCGGCCGCGGTATCGCCAGCAAAGGTGAGATCATCCAGATTATCCACCTCAAACTCGTCGATAATCTCAATGTTCTGTCCTTCCAGCGTTTCATACAGCTTGTCCATTTGATCCGGATCGAAATCCATTTCTTCCATGGCATCCATGATCTCCTGGGTGGTGAGTTTCCCCTTCACCTTGCCCGTTTCGATCAGATCGTTCATCCGCTGTTGTTTACGGTCACGTTTGGCATTGCTGACCGCCGCATCCTCCACAGGTGCCGCCTCCGCTTCGGTGGCAGGGGCAGTATTTTCGGCAGCTGCCTGCTGTTCGGTCATCGGGTTCAAAATCTCCTCGCTCATGTACAAATCCTCCGCTTTTCACAAGAATTATTTATATGTCCTTTTTGTTCTTTCTATCCCTCATAACCCTCAAAATGTCTTCAATTTGATCATTTTGTAAGGATTCCGGCTGTTTCATCCCCCGGAGCACCTGCCCCTCCCGGATGATAGCTATATATTTTTCCGCATCCTCCCAGGTAAAAGCACGATCCTTCGCCGCCTGTACCATGCGGGTGATATACGCCATAGACGCTTCATCAAAATCCGCCGCAAAGAAGGGCAGCTCTATCAGCAAGCCCTGGGATTGCCGTTGCAACAGATAGGCATACAGGTCCCGATTTAAGGAGGTGACAAACTGGTCGGCCGATAATACGGCCGCCACCTTCGGGATCAAGTCCGGGTGCAGAATCATCACACCCAGCAACGTTTCCTCCGCACTGGCGGCTCGGGGGAAGGTCTCTGCTTCCGGGTTTACCCGCCGCAAAATGGTCATATCCTGTTTTACAGCACGGGAGAGCTCCTGCCGTTTCTGTTGTTTTTCCCGCCGACCGGCCGCCTGGCGGATCTGCTGTAAAATCGCATCTTTCGAAACCGACAGCTCCTGCGACAGCCGTCCGGCATAAATATCCTGTTCCACCGCACTGCTCTGCGCTAAAACCTTGGCCGCTTCCCGCAGGTAGTTTACCCGACCGTCAGCGGTATTCAGCGGATAACGGTCACCCAGCCGCATCAAACGGTATTCCATAGCGTTGGAAGCCCGTTCCAGCAGTAAGCGAAAACGCTCAGGACCGTTTTTACGGATAAACTCGTCCGGGTCTTTCCCGTCCGGAACGGTAATCACCTTCACTTCGATCCCGGTGGGCTTCAGCGCATCCAGCGCCCGTCGGGTCGCCTTCTGCCCCGCTTCATCCGCATCAAAGATAAGATTCACCTTATCGGCATAACGGGAGATGAGCCGCACCTGCTCCTCCGGGAAGGCAGTGCCGAGCGCGGCTACCGCATTGGGAAATCCCGCCTGGTGGAGGGCGATGACGTCCATATACCCTTCACACAAGGTCAGTTCCCGACCGGTGGATTTGGCAAAATTCAAAGCAAACAGGGTGTTACTCTTACTGAATGCTAAAGTACTTTCGGTGTTAATATACTTCGGCTTGGAGTCATCCAGCACCCGTCCGCCAAAGCCGATCACCGCTCCGCGAATGTCAATGATCGGAATCATCGCGCGGTTACGGAAAATATCATAACTACCGCCGTTTCGACCGCGGCGGGTCAGAAACGCCGCTTGCAGTTCTTCGTCCCTAAAACCCTTTGATCGCAGATGTTTTCCCAATTCGTCCCACGCGTTCGGCGCATAGCCCAATCCAAAATGACGAATGGTCGCATCGGTATATCCACGACGGCGGTAATAATCCAGCGCGATCCGACCTTCCGGTTTGCTCAGTTGCGAATGGAAAAAGCGAGCCGCTTCCCGGTTGGCTTCCAAAATCCGCATCCGAAGACGGGAGGTTTTATCATCCACCTGCTCTTCGGGAAGCTGCATTCCGGCGCGGGATGCGAGAAACTTCACCGCATCAATATAATCTAAATTCTCAATCCGTTTAATAAAGGTGATGACGTCCCCACCGGCGCCGCAACCGAAGCAGTAAAAGGATTCGGTCTCGGGATACAGGTTAAAGGACGGGGTCTTTTCGCCGTGGAACGGACAAAGGCCGACGAGGTTTCTGCCACGGCGTTTCATCGAAACGTAGGAAGAGGCAACGCTTTCAATGTCATTGCGCGCTACCAATTCGCGGATAAATGCTTCCGGCAATGCCACAGCGATGCCCCCTTTCTAAAAATCAGTTGATATGGATCGACCAGCTCCGCGGAACGAACAGGTTATGATAAACCTCCACCGCGTAGTTATCGGTCATACTGGCGATGTAATCACACACGGCGGTGTAAACACCGGCCGTTTCGGCGATCTGGTGGTATTCCTGCGGCAGACGTTCGATATGGGTCAAATAATAATCAAACATCTGGCAAATGAGGGTATCCACCTTTTTCTCCTCGATCTTGGCCGCTGAATCACGGTAAAGGTCACGATGCAAAAATTCATGCAGTTTATCAAAATAGTACCCGGTTTCATCATCCATACGGATATCTTCCCCACTATTCAGCACAATAGCGGTCACCAGCGCATCAATGCGGTGTGCACAGGTTTCGCCGAGATGCGCCCGGACGTCCTCCGGGACGTCGGTTTCCTTCAGCAGGCCACTGCGAATGGCATCGTCCATATCATGATTAACGTATGCCACCCGGTCGGCCAACCGCACGATCCGCCCTTCCAGCGTTTTCGCCTGGTCACCGGTGGTATGCCGGGCAATGCCGTCACGGACCTCTTCGGTAAGGTTCAGTCCCTTTCCGTCGTTTTCCAGCAGTTCCACCATACGGACGCTTTGTTCATAGTGACGGAATCCGCCGTGATCGATCATCAACCGATCCAACGCACGTTCACCGGCGTGACCAAACGGCGTGTGACCGAGGTCGTGTCCAAGCGAGATCGCTTCGGTCAGATCCTCGTTTAGGCATAAAGCACGGGCAATCGTGCGGGCAATCTGGGAAACCTCCAAAGTATGGGTCAACCGGGTGCGGTAATGATCCCCTTCCGGGGATAAAAACACCTGAGTTTTATGCTTTAATCGACGGAAGGATTTGGAATGCAGAATGCGGTCGCGGTCCCGCTGAAAGCTGGTGCGATACGGACAGGGGACTTCCTCCCGGTCGCGGCGGCTGTTAGCCGACAAAGCGGCGCCGGTCACCAAATAATCCCGTTCAAACTGTTCCCAACGTTCTCGTGCATTCATACATTCTCACCTCTTAAAAAGGTATTATAACTATATATACGCTTTTTTAACCGATAATTCCTGCCAAAGCAGCAAAAAAATCCGAAAATTTTTGAATTTTCAGTCGAAATGAAACCGAAAATTAAACCGTTACCGGGACGGGGGTATATCGTTCCTCTACAATATGAGGGGTAAGACTTCCGGCGCTCCGTTCGGTCAGTTGTTTTTCAAAGAAGCCCTGTTGCTCGATCGAAAGGGAAAAACGAACGGTGACCGTATCGGTATATACCGTATCCAGAACGGTGCCGCCGTTCCCCTCAATAAGAGCAGACAGCCAGCCATACTGGGTATAGGAGCAAACGATCTCCTCCACAAAGGTGGGGCGCATTTCGACGATCCCCGCAGCTTGAACCGCCAGGGCCGCCGTATGACCGTAGGCGCGGACCAGTCCCCCACCACCCAAGAGAATACCGCCGAAGTACCGGGTGACAACGATCGCCGCATCACACAGTTGCTGCTTTTGCAGGACGTCCAGTACCGGTGCGCCGGCGGTTCCCTGCGGCTCGCCGTCGTCACTGAAACGTCGGACGTTTCCTTCTCGCAAAATAAACGCGCGGACGTGGTGCCGGGCATCCCAGTGGATGTGACGGATCTCTTCCAAAAATGCCGCCGCCTCTTCTTCAGTTTTCACCGAGCGGATTTCTCCGATAAAACGGGAACGCCGATCGGTATATTCCGCAATAGCGGTTTTCGCAATCGTCCGATAAGGTGTCAACGGTATCCCCCTTTCCTTCGTTTTAAGAAAAAGGGCAGTGCATCAAATATGCACTGCCCCAAAGACCTAACTTATTTGTCGGAGGTCAAGCCGAAACGCCGGTTAAAGCGTTCCACACGGCCACCGGTGTCCACCAGCTTCTGCTTTCCGGTAAAGAACGGATGGCATTTGGAGCAGATTTCCACGCGGATATCCGATTTGGTCGAACCAGTCTCGATCACATTACCGCAAGCGCAGGTAATGGTAGTCTTTGCATATCCCGGATGAATTGCCTCTTTCATCAGTGTCACCTCTTTCATGTTGCCATAACATAGGGATTATAGCACAGGTATTTCAAAAATGCAAGCATTTTTTCAATTACAGATTACTTTTTCGCTTTTTTCTCCTTGTGCTCAATCCAAAGCGCCCACAGCGGCGAGCTGAGGAACACCGAGGAATAGAAGCCAGAAATAACACCGAACAGCATCGGCAATGCAAAGCTGAGAATCGAATCCATTTGCAGCACGATCGCTATCACCGCAATGGTGGTCACCGCAATGCCGGTGGTGATAGAGGTGTTGCGGGTACGAACGAAACTCTGATTCAAGCTAAGGTTGACCACGTCCGCAATCGGCATTTTGGGATCCAGTTTTTTCCGGTTTTCGCGGATACGGTCATAGATAACGATCGTATCATTCAGCGAATAACCGAGAATGGTCAGCATAACCGCCACGAAGTTATCGTTCAGCGGGATACGGAAGATCACAAACGCAAAATACACGATCAGCAGGTCGTGTGCCAAAGCGAGAAGCGCAAACATACCGGCCGAAAGACCGCCGATTTTACGGAAACGAAATCCTACGTACAACAACAGGAAGCAGGCCGCCAACGCTACCGCAACTAAGCATTTGATAAAGAACAGCCGTCCCATAGATGCCTGAAGGGTGTTACTGCTGAACTGCACCGGTTTATTATCCGGGAGCGCTTTTTGAAGCGCCGCATCCAGTTCGGTCAGCTTTTCGGTGGAGATTTCTTCGCTTAAGGAAATGCTGAGAACTTCCGTGTTGTTCACCGTTTCCACCCGAACGTCGACGGTGTCGTTGAGAACCTGGGTCGCCGCATCGGTCGCCTTATCGAGGTCAATGGTACCGGTAAAGCTATACCGAACGAGGGTACCACCCTTAAAGGAAATGTCCATTTCGGTGCCAAAAATCACGTTGAAGATCAAAGCAAGCACCAAAATAACCAAAGAAATACAGGCACACCGTTTGCGGCATGCAACAAAATCAAACGACTTTTTCATTCCTTTTCACCTCCATACAGCCAGGGCTTGCGGAGGAATTTCAGACGGGAAACCGAGCGCAACATAGCACGGGATGCCCACAGGCCCATTACAAAGTTGAAGATAACACCAATAAAGAGGGTGTAGCCGAAGGAATACACCGAACCGGTTGCCGACGCCGGGAACCAGCGGAGCAAGGGGCTCAGAATGGTGCTGAACATACTATCAGACGGACCGAACACCGCCATTAACACCGCCGCCACGATCAGCACGGTAACGTTGCCGTCAAAGATCGACCAGAAGGAGTTCTTGGAACCGGCACGGATCGCGCCGTCAATGGTCTTACCCAGTCGGATCTCTTCCTTAATACGCTCGGAGGTGATGACGTTCGCATCCACACCAATACCAATAGACAAGACGATACCGGCAATACCGGGCAAGGTCAAGGTAAAGCTATCGAACACACCAAAGTAGCCGGAGATCGCCGCAATGGAACCGGCAATCTGACCGATCAGCGCAATCACCGCCACAAAGCCCGGCAAACGATAGTAGAGAATCATAAAGATTGCGATCAGCACGAAAGCAATAACGCCGGCGAGCAACATCGCGTTCAGCGCGTTTTCACCCATGGTCGGGGAAATGGTACCGCTGCTCTTCGCCTCAATCGAGAACGGCAGGGCGCCGGAGTTGATGAGGTTAGCAAGATCGGTTGCATCCGCAATGGTTTCAAAGCTACCGGAAATAATAGCGACACCGTCGGTGATGTGCGCCTGCACATTCGGGTTGGAGATCATTTCTCCGTCCAGCCAAATGGAAATCTTGCCCTGATTGTTCTCGTACTGCTTTTTAGTCGCATCCGAGAAGGCCGCGCGGCCGCTCTCATTCAAGGTCAGTTTGACCACCGGGGTGTTGATATTGGTCTTTTCATCCTGCTGGTACACCGCTTCGGCAGTCGCCACGTCGGTACCGGTCAGTACCAGATCACCGGTCGGAACGGTTTTGCCGTCCTTATCGGTCTTGGTCTCATCGCCAATGCGGAATTCCAGCTGAGCGGTCTGACCCAGCTCCTTGATCGCCGCAGTGGGATCAAAACTGGCTTCATCGCTGCTCCACGGGAAGCGCACGATTACCTGCCGGTTGGCAATATCCGAATAAATCTCATAGTCGGTAATGCCGTTATTGATCAGGCGTTCGGCAATAATGGTTTCTACACCTTTGAGGTTCGCTTCGGTAACGTCCGCCGATTCATCCACCGGTCCATACGTCACGTCCACACCGCCGCGAATATCAATACCCCAACGGATATCCTTCGCGCCGCGTATCACCGTATCGGTACGATCGCCGAACTGGGTATACACACCGAAAAAGGCGGTGTACGCCAGTGCCAGGATCAGCACCAGTACGATGAAGAAAACAGATTTTGATGTGCGCTTCATCGATACATCCTCCAAAATAAACTCGCACGGCGCAGATAAAAACACCACACCACACTAATAGATTTATTATAGTAAATATATATAAAAAAGTCAATGCCGTTTCGTACGAACTTTTCCCTTTTTCCGCAAAAAAAGACTGTCGCCAAAAGCGACAGTCTTTTTAACGGAATTATTGGGCGAGTAATTTCTCGACAGCGGCGAGCTCCGCACAAATGCAAAAGAGATCGATAGCAACCTGAAGCTCATTCAGCGGCGGGTAGGACGGTGCAATTCGCAGGTTACTATCCTCCGGGTCCACCCCATACGGATAGGTGGCACCGGCAGGGGTCATGGTCACTCCGGCTTCTTTGAGCAGACGGATCGTTTCCTTCGCGGTGCCGGGCATCAGATCAACACTGACAAAATACCCGCCACGCGGATTATGCCACCGGGCGATTCCTTTGCCGGCAAGTTCGGTGTTCAGGGTGTTCAGTACGATGTCAAATTTCGGGCGCATCACCGCGGCGTGCTTTTTCATCTGCTCTTTCACAGCGGCCATATCCGGGAAAATGCGGGTGTGACGGAGCATATTGATCTTATCAAAACCGATGGTCTGCACCGTCATACGGGAGCGGATATCCGTAAGGTTATGCGCACTCGCCGCCAGCGCCGCAACACCGGCACCGGGGAAACTGATCTTAGAGGTGGAAGCGAACTGGATCACCATATCCTCGTGACCGAGCTTTGCCGCTTCACGATAAAGGTTCAAAAGGACATCTTCCTGCTCGTACAGGTGATGCACGCAGTAAGCGTTGTCCCACATAATGCGGAAATCGGGAGCCGCAGGATTAAGCGCCGCCAAACGGCGAACGGTATCGTCCGAATAGGTAACACCCTGCGGATTGGAATACATCGGAACGCACCACATACCCTTAACGGCGGGGTCCTGAACCAGCGCCTCTACCCTATCCATATCCGGACCGTTTTCAGTCATCGGAACGGTAATCATTTCAATGCCAAAATACTGGGTTATGGCAAAATGACGGTCATAACCCGGTGCGGGACACAAAAACTTCACTGCGCCCTGCGTCAGCCACGGGGCGTTTCCGCAAATACCTTTCACACAGGCGGTGCAGATATAATCGAACATCATATTTAAACTGGAGTTGCCACCGACGATAACCAGTTCCGCCGGCATGCCCATAATTTCACCAAACAAGCGTCTCGCCTCGGTGATGCCGTCGAGGCCGCCGTAATTTCGAGTATCCACCCCGTCCTCGGTGACAAAGCCGGTAGCTTCATTTACCGCATTCAGCAGATCGGTGGAGATATCCAACTGATCCGCCCCCGGCTTTCCGCGAGACATATCCAGGCGGAGTTCTCTACTCTTATAGGAGTTATATAATGCCTGCAACTCTTTTTGGCGCTGCAGTAATTGATCTTTTGAGCATTGTACGAGCGGTGCCATGAAATGATAGCGCCTCCTAAAATTCAATATTTTTCATAAACGCTGGTAATATAGTAGTACATTCCGCAAAAAAATGCAAGACTTATTTTAAAATCTTGCAAAATAATTGAAATTTATTTTTTGAAAATCGGGTCTTGACATTTCCCCTTTTTTCCTGTATACTCATTTCTGTTGTCAAACATGGACGTTTAGCTCAGCTGGTAGAGCTTTCGCTTGACGTGCGAAGGGTCAGCGGTTCAAGTCCGTTAACGTCCACCAATAAAAAGACCATCCTCTTTGAGGGTGGTCTTTTTATTTGTAGTCGCTCCCATGACGCCGAACCCTAAAATCCGCAAAGCGGATTTTAATAGGGTTTTGCTTGTACCCACTTTCGCATAGAACACATTGAGCGCAAAACCGGTTCAAAGTCCGTTAACATTTCCTCATCAACTCTTCAATAACGCCGAACAGTTTTGCCAATATCACCTGACACCCATTTACACCCGGTCACCCGCGATGTTTCGTGCTTGCACGAAACTCGACGAACTTGCGGTACGCAAGTTCAGTTCAAAGTCCGTTAACGTCCTATTCTTTTTCACTTCAATAAAAATCCCCGCCTCGATTGATCGAGGCGGGGATTTTCATATTCATTATCCCAACTGCGCAATACTCTGATCCAAGAGGGTCAGTTTTTCTTGCAGGCGGCTCGCGTTTTCGCGGCAATTATCCACCACCGCCGCCGGCGCCTTTTCGGTGAAGGCCGGGTTATTCAACCGGGCAAGCACGCCGTCCAGTTGTTTCTGGGTGGCATCTTTTTCCTTCTGCAAGCGTGCCTTTTCGGCGGCAACGTCCACCAATTCCGCCATAGGAATCTTAATGGTGGCATCGGCGGTGACGATGCTGACAGCGCCTTCCACCTCAAACTGAGCGCCCACCTGCACCTGCGATGCGGAAGCAAGCCGCATCAGGAACGGGGTGCCGGCGGTAAAGGTGTCGGCAAAGGTGGTTTCCACAAACAATTCCGCTTTCCGGGAGGGCGGAACCTGCATTTCAGCGCGGCGGTTACGGATCGCACGAATGGCGGTCATTACCCGCTCCATTTCCTGTTCCTCCGCCGCAAAGTGCAGCGCCGGATCGTACACCGGCCAGCTGGTCCGCATCAAGGTCTCCCCTTCATGCGGCAACGATTGCCAGATCTCCTCGGTGATGAACGGCATAAAGGGATGCAGAAGTTTCAGCATACCGGTCATGGTCCACACCAGCACGCGGCAGGCGTTCAATCCGTCGTCGCTCTGCAGGCGAACCTTACACAGTTCAATGTACCAGTCGCAGAAATCGTCCCAAATGAAATCATACAGCTTCTGCACCGCCATACCCAGTTCAAACTTCTCTAAGTTCTCGGTCACCGAGGCGGTAAGGGTGTTGAGGCGGGAAACGATCCACTTATCTGCCATGGTGAGATTGTCCGGCAGACCCGGTTCAATCTCCTGTTCCCCGATATTCATCAGAATAAACCGGGCAGCGTTCCAGATCTTATTCGCAAAGTTACGGGAGGATTCCACCTTTTCACGGCTATACCGCATATCATTTCCGGGGCTGTTACCGGTCGCAAGCATAAAGCGCAGAGCATCCGCACCGAACTCCTCGATAACCTCCAGCGGATCAACGCCGTTACCGAGCGATTTGGACATCTTCCGTCCCTGCGAGTCACGAACCAGGCCGTGGATCAGTACCGTATGGAACGGCACCGCTTTGCGCTGAGCGAGCCCCGAGAACATCATACGGGCAACCCAGAAGAAGATGATATCGTAACCGGTAACCAGCGTGTCGGTGGGATAGAAATAATCCAGTTCCGGGGTCTCATCCGGCCAGCCGAGGGTGGAGAACGGCCACAGCGCTGAGGAGAACCAGGTATCAAGGGTATCCTCGTCCTGCTTGAGATGAGCGCTGCCGCAATGCGGACAAACGGTCGGGTCCTCACGGGAAACGACGATCTCACCGCAATCGGCGCAGTACCACGCCGGGATACGGTGACCCCACCACAGCTGACGGGAGATACACCAGTCACGGATGTTTTCCATCCAGTTGTAGTAAATCTTATCAAACCGCTCGGGGACAAACTTGGTTTCCCCGTTGCGCACCGCTTCGATCGCCGGCTCGGCGAGCGGTTTCATCTTCACGAACCACTGCAACGATACGCGCGGTTCAATAACGGTGTTACAACGGTAGCAATGACCGACGTTATGGGTGAGCGGTTCGGTCTTGATGAGATACCCTTCCGCTTCAAGATCGGCAACGATCGCTTTCCGGCATTCATCGAGGGTCATCCCCTCGTACTTGCCGGCCAGTTCGTTCATATACCCGTCGTCGGTGGTGACGGTAATGACCGGCAGGTCATGCCGCAGACCGACTTCAAAGTCGTTCGGGTCGTGAGCCGGGGTGATCTTCACCACACCGGTGCCGAAATCCATTTCGACGTACCGATCAGCCACGATCGGGATCTCTTTCCCGACCAGCGGCAGGATCAGCATTTTACCGACCAGGTCCTTATACCGCTCGTCGTCCGGGTGAACCGCCACGGCGGTATCGCCAAGCATGGTTTCCGGACGGGTGGTGGCCAGTTCTACGTAGCCACTGCCGTCTGCCAGCGGATACCGCAGGTGGTAGAAAAAGCCGTCGCTTTCGCTGAACTCCACCTCGGCATCCGAAATGGAGGTACGGCAATGGGAACACCAGTTGATGATCCGCTCACCGCGATAAATGAGCTTCTGCTCATACAGCTTCACAAACACTTCCCGGACCGCCTTGGAACAGCCCTCGTCCATGGTGAACCGTTCCCGTTCCCAGTCGCAGGAGGAGCCAATCTTATGCAGCTGCTGAACAATGCGGCTACCGTAGGTCTTTTTCCAATCCCACGCACGCTCCAAAAACGCTTCGCGGCCGATCTGCTCTTTGGTGAGTCCTTCTTTCGCCATGGCCTCCACGATCTTCGCTTCGGTCGCGATAGAAGCATGGTCGGTGCCGGGCATCCACAGGGTTTCATATCCTTGCATCCGGCGCCAGCGCACCAGAATGTCCTGAAGGGTATTATCCAGCGCGTGACCCATATGCAACTGCCCGGTGATGTTGGGCGGCGGCATCATCACGGTATACGGTTTTTTCTCGTTACCGTTTTCGTCCTTGGCATGCGGCTCGGCATGGAAATATCCGCCTTTCATCCAAAAGGCGTAAATACGGTCTTCGACCTCTTTCGGGTCGTACACCTTAGCGAGTTCTTTTTCGTTAGCCATGAAAGCCCTTCCTTTCGAAGTATAACAATTATAGTCATCATACCACATTTAAACTCACGAAATCAAGGGGCATTGCTCGGGATTATCCCATTTTCTTCATTATTTTTTCAAAAAAAGCGAAAAACCTCCGCCGGAACATCCCGACAGAGGTTTTTCATACGTTTATGGGGGTTGAGGAAGGGTGGTAAGACGAAAAACCGTCTCACCGTGTATACTCGCTTAATGAAAGGGGCGGCTGCGGCTGCCTCCCCTTTCGGAGTACAATTCGAGTATAACCGACCAAAAAGAAAAGTCGGTGAACGAATTGTAAACAGATTGTTAGAATTTTTTTAGAAAAATACAAACAAATGTTTGCTTTTTTCGAACATATGTGCTACAATAAAAAAAACAAAGGTGAATGACCATCATTTTTCGATATCAGAGGAGGTCTTTTATGAAACCGTTGACCGAAAAACAACAGCGGGTTTTATCCTTCTTAAAAGAGCGCGCGCAGGACGGTCTGCCGCCCTCGGTGCGGGAGATCTGCACCGCCACCGGCATTAAATCCACCTCCACCGTTCACGCTTATCTGCGGTTGTTGGAGGACGAGGGGTATATTTCCCGGCAGAGTGGGTTAAACCGCGCTATCCGACTTCCGGGAGAGAACGTTGCCCGGGTGCCGCTGCTCGGTAAGGTGACCGCCGGCGTGCCGATCCTTGCAGTGGAAGAGGTAGAGGAATACGTCCCCTATTCCGGCGGCGGCTATGCGCCGGGTGATCTGTTTGCGCTGAGAGTCTCCGGCACCAGTATGATCGGCGCCGGTATCTACGATAAGGACGTGGTCATCGTTCGCAAGACTCCGGTCGCGGAGGACGGGGATATCGTGGTCGCCCTCATCGGGGACGAAGCCACCGTCAAGCGGTTTTACCGCGAAAAGGATCACATCCGTCTGCAACCGGAAAACGACGCCTTTGAGCCGATTCTGGTGAAAGAGGTCGTGATCCTCGGTCGGGTGGTATCCCTTCTGCGCTACTTCTAAACAACAAAAAAAACCGGACTATTACATAGTCCGGTTTTCTTTTTCATCAGAGGTGCCCGGGGTCAAGCCGAAACTGATTTGAAGCGCCTGATCCACCCGATTCATCGACAGCTCGTCCAACCGACCCATATGCTCTTTGAGGCGCTGTTTATCAATGGTGCGGATCTGCTCCAGCAGGACGATCGAATCGCGGGTCAGCCCTCCGGCGGTGGATTGCACCGTAATATGGGTTGGGAGATTGGCTTTTTCCTTTTGGCTGGTGATCGCGGCGGCGATCACGGTGGGACTGAAACGGTTACCCACGTTATTCTGTACGATAAGCACCGGGCGTACCCCGCCCTGCTCCGAGCCGACCACCGGGCTGAGATCAGCATAAAAAATGTCTCCCCTACGTACCTGCATTACCGTTCACTCCTATGTCTTGTGTTCGTCCATTAGTTTTGCCGACCTTTTCGGTCTTTATACAACCATAGTATGCTGAAACGAAACAGGATGTCCGCAACAACCGATATAGAGCGGAAATTTTTGTTTTCTTTTCGGGAAATATATGGTATAATATAAGTTAATAACCAAGTTACCCTATTTTTCAAAGGAGGAGATCCCGTGCCCAGTGCATTTTCGGCCGGTGTAGAACCCGGCGGACTTCGCTCTGCGGAGGAAATCAAGTTACTCATCTGCTATCTGCTGAACTCGCTCAACGAACCGGTTCCGCGGAAGCAGTTACTGGAAATTATATACGGAAACGGTATGGCAAATTTCTTTGACACCGGCGCCGCCGCCGACGATCTGATCCAAAAGGGGCACGTTCACGAAAGCAGTGACGGCACCCTTCGTATCGCCGACAGCGGAAAGGAGATTGCCGAAACGCTGGCGCGCACCCTTCCCTTTACCCTGCGGGAACGCTCGGTGCAGATCGCATTACAGCTTCTCTCCCGCATACGCGCCAACAAAGACAGCGTTGTCACCGTGGAACAAACCAAAAAAGGATATAAAATCACCTGTCGACTGCGGGAGGGAGACGAGGATCTGCTGACCGTGTCGGTCAACACCCCCGATTCGTTGCAGGCGACCGCAATCAAAGAGAACTTTTTAAACGATCCGGCGCTTTTATACCGTTCCACCCTGGCGGTGCTCAACCAACAGATCGAGCAGGACGAAAACACCCTGCGTATTTTGTTATAAATTCTGATCCGAAAGGATGATCCATAATGAATTTTCCCGCAACCACCTCTTTTGAACGAAACAACCTGACCATGCTGACCGATTTCTATGAAATCACCATGGCAAACGGTTTCTTTGAAACCGGCAACGGCGATCGCACCGTTTATTTCGATATGTTCTTCCGCCGCATCCCGGACGGCGGCGGTTATGCCGTTATGGCCGGCGTGGAACAGCTGGTACATTATCTCAACAATCTCTCCTTCACCGACGAGGATATTGCCTATCTGGCCGAGAGAAAGCTATTTCACCCGGATTTTCTCGAATATCTGCGGAATTTCAAGTTTTCCTGTGACGTGTGGGCGGTGCCGGAGGGAACCCCGATCTTCCCGCATGAGCCGATCGTGACGGTGCGCGGGCCGGCGATCCAGGCACAGTTTATCGAAACCATGATCCTGCTCACCATCAACCACCAGACCCTTATCGCCACCAAAGCCAACCGGATCGTTCGTGCCTCCGAGGGGCGGGCGGTTATGGAATTCGGTTCCCGCCGGGCGCAAGGGTATGACGGCGCGGTATACGGCGCGAGAGCGGCCTACATCGGCGGCTGTATCGGTACCGCTTGCACGCTGGCCGACCGGGAATTCAACATTCCGGCGCTCGGGACCATGGCGCACAGCTGGGTACAGCTGTTTGATAACGAGCTGGAAGCTTTTAAAGCGTACGCCCGCACCTATCCGCACAACTGCGTATTGCTGGTTGATACCTACAATGTCTTAAAATCAGGTATTCCCAATGCCATTCGCACCTTCAACGAGGTGTTGCTGCCGCAGGGCATCCGCCCGGCGGGTATCCGGATCGATTCCGGCGATATTACCTATCTCAGCAAAAAAGCACGTAAGATGCTGGACGAGGCGGGGTATCCCGATTGCAAGATCACCGCTTCCAATGCACTGGACGAGCATATCATTCGCGGAATGATCCGCCAGGGTGCCCAAATCGACAGCTTCGGGGTGGGCGAACGGCTGATCACCGCCGCCAGCGACCCGGTATTCGGCGGAGTGTACAAGCTCGCCGCTATTGAGGAGAACGGCAACATCGTTCCCCGCATCAAGGTGAGCGAGAACGTAGCGAAGATCACCAACCCCTGCTTTAAAAAATTATGGCGGTTATACGACCGCGAAACCGGCAAGGCGATCGCCGACGTCATCACCTTGCACGACGAGGTGATCGACGACACGAACGATTACGAGATCTTCGACCCGGAACATATCTGGAAGCGGAAAACGGTGACCAATTTCCGGGCGGTCGAGTTGCAAAAACAGCTGTTTAAAAACGGCGAATGTGTCTACGATCTGCCGTCGGCGGATACCATCCGGGAGCAGTGCCGTGAGCAGGTGAACACCCTGTGGGACGAGGTGCTTCGCTTTGAGAACCCGCACCGGTATTACGTTGACCTCTCCCACCGTTTATGGGAGGAAAAACAGAAGCTGCTCGCTTCCTACGGTCATTAAAAACCAGCGCCGCAGACCGGAAGTCTGCGGCGCCTTTTCGACATAAAAAAGAGAGGAGGAAAGCCCGATGATCTCCCCCATTCCGATGCCGGATTTCCCGGTTCAGATCATCCGAAAGCTAAATCACGCCGGTTTTGAAGCGTATGCTGTCGGCGGATGTGTGCGGGACGTCTTGCTCGGCAAAATGCCGCTGGATTGGGATATTACCACCAGCGCTTTACCGCAAGAGGTTTGTCGGGTGTTTTCCGATTATCGGGTAATCGAAACCGGCATCCGGCACGGCACCGTCACGGTGGTCCTCAACCGGCAAGCCGCCGAAATCACCACCTATCGGGTGGACGGCGGGTATGCCGACAGCCGGCACCCGGACAACGTCACCTTTACCCCCTCCTTGATAGAGGATCTAAAACGCCGGGATTTCACCGTCAATGCCATGGTATGGCATCCGGATACCGGCATTACCGACCAGGTTGGCGGTATAGACGATCTGAACAACCGGGTTCTTCGCTGTGTCGGTGATCCCGATCGGCGGTTTTCCGAGGATGCGCTTCGCATTCTGCGGGCGCTTCGGTTTTCTTCCGTTTATGACCTGAAACTCGAGCTGTCCACCGATGCGGCGCTTCGGCGGTGCCGGGAAGGGTTAAAACACATATCCGCCGAACGGATTCAAAGCGAATTGTTCCGATTGATCTGCGGCGATCACGCCGACCGGGTTTTGACAGATTATCCCGAAGTGTTTGCGGTAATTCTGCCCGAAACAGAGGATGATATAAATGTCAAGGGGATCACCTTTACGGTCAACGCTTTACAAAAAGCGCCGCCGATACTCCCCTGTCGATTGGCGATTTTATTGGGACGATGTCCCGATCAAGCGGAAACGGTATTGCGGCGGCTGAAAGCCGACAATGAAACGATCGCTACCGTCACCGCCCTATTACAAGCGAGCGCTCTCCCCCTCTCTCCCGATTCCATTATCCTCACCCATGCTCTGCACAACCTCGGAGAAGAGCGCTTACGGCTGTTGCTGGCAGTAAAGCAAGCAGAATCCCCGAACCAGACAGATTGGGAAGCGATAAACAAGGCGCTAAATCGGCTTTTACAAGGGAATCCTTGCTACTCGACAGCACAGTTACAGATTGGCGGCAAGGAGTTATTATCGCTGGGATTTCGCGGACCGGCGGTCGGCAAAGGGTTAAATGAACTTCTCCAACAGGTTATGGACGGCAAAATCCCGAATGATGCCGCTATCTTACAAGAGGTTGCCGCCACCCTACCAAAAGAATAAATAAAAAGACCGTACTCAAAGAGTACGGTCTTTTTTTATCGATCCGATTAGATTTCAGGCATTTCGATCTCGATCTCGTGACCCTTTTCAGCGGATTCACAGATACCGGAGAGGATCGCCTGGTTATAGATGATCTGAGAGGTGGGAACCGGAGCCGGCTTGCCTTCCTTCACCGCATCCATAAAGGAGCGGATCTTCAGCGCAAACAGCCCTTCCTTCGGAGACGGCAGAACCGGAACAACCGTTTCTACCTGCGAACCGCAAACCTCGTGATAAATGGTCATCGGGCCACCCGTGGTGCCGTTCCAGCACTCGGTGGAGGGGATGCGCAGACCGCCCTTGGTACCGAGAATGAGGGTGTCACCGGCGGTATTCATATTCATCGCCCAGGAAATACGGAAGTCAACGATGATGTCACCTTCCAAGCGGATAAACGCGGCGGCGAAATCATCCACGCCGAACTTCTCCGCATATTCCGGATGACCGGTCTTCACATAGTTGGTGTAGTTCGGATCGGTACCGAAGAAATCGGATTTATAGCCGGAAACGGTCAGCGGCTTCGGATAGCCGATCGCGTTGAGCACCATATCCAGCGAATAGCAACCGATATCGCCCAAGGCCCCCAGACCGCCGGTATCCTTCTCAATAAAGGTGGTACCGTACGGGGTCGGAATGCCGCGGCGACGGCCGCCACCGGTCTGAATATAATAGATCTTACCCAGTTCACCCGACTGCACGATCTTTTTGATCATCTGCATATTCGGGTCGAGGCGCGGCTGGAAGCCGATAGACAGCACCTTACCGCTCTTCTTCTCAGCACGGAGCAGTTCCACCGCTTCGTCCATGGTCACGCACAGCGGTTTCTCCAACATAACGTGAACGCCTTTTTCCAGCGCGTAGATTGCCGGCGGAACGTGCTGGCAGTTGTAGGTGCAGATAGACACAGCATCCAGCTTCAAGCTCTCGTCGTCCAACATCTCTTTGTGGCCGCCGTCGTAGCATTTGGCGTTTTCAATGCCGGTCTTCTCACAAAACGCTTTGGCTTTGCCGGGGATGATGTCACACACACCGACGATCTCCGCGTCCTCATACAGTTTGTAGGAACGAACGTGCGCTTCCGCAATCCAACCGGCACCGATAATACCGATGCGCAGCTTTTTGCTTGCGTCAACCGCTTTGGGTTCGCTCGTGTCCTCTTGGAAACGATCCAGAATGTCTGCCATAATGTTTTCCCTCCGTTTATATTAATAAAATAATAACCAATTTACTGTCCGATGGATTTCAGGTACTCACGGCTGAGCTTCGCACATTCCAGCGACGACAGGTCATCGCTCGGATTATCCTGCTCCACGATCAGCCACTGAGCGCCCGCTTTTTCGGACGCATCGATAATGGCCGGGAAGTCCTGTTTGCCGTGACCCACCGGTTTGAGCGCAAAGTTGGACGGGCGCTTCGGTCTCTCGCCGTCGGCAATACCGATCAGGCCGTACATATTCTCGCTCTTCTCGCCAACAAAGTCTTTAAGATGCACCAGCGGGGCGCGGCCGGTATATTTCAGCACGTATTCCGCCGGGTCCACACCGCCGATGTTCACCCAGCAGGTGTCAATCTCGGTCTGCAGGAGCGACGCCGGGACGCTTTCGTATAACATATCCAGTCCATATTGACCGTTCAGTTTCACAAACTCAAAATCGTGGTTATGTTACAAAAGGGTGATTCCCTGACGAGCGGCTTCTTCGCCGATCTTCGCAATATCGGCAACCGTGTCCTCATAC
>JAFSAC010000030.1 GCA_017442265.1 Clostridia bacterium
CCGGTATCTATCCCTGCGAGAGCGAAAGCGGTCGGTTTGTGAGCCAGGAACTGTGTTTTGCCCGCCGGGAGAACACTGTTTTGAAAGAGGTGCTGGAACTGCCCTCGGACAGCGTCACCGAAATTGTGGATATCTGGTGTGAAACGGTGCCGGTCACCACCCGTATGGAGGGGGAGATGTGCTATGCCGACGGACACCTGCCGATTTCCATGTTGGCACGGGATCGGGAGGGGTGCCTTTCTTACTATGAACACGTTTCCGATTTCACCCTGCAGTTTGATGACCGATGTGATTGTATGACCGCCGACGTGACCCTGGTTGGGGTGGAATATGCGATCGTTGGCGGTAAGATTGAAATTCGATTGGAATTTTCGGTAGACCGCTGTGGCTATAACCGCCGTTCCCTTCAGGCACTCACATATTTTGATCTGTTGGGCGAGCCGTACCCGTCGTCGGATGCCGCTTTGCGTATCTGTCGGGCGAAAAAAGGAGATTCGGTCTGGGAGATCGCCAAAACCTGTCATACTGCCGTGGAAGCGGTGCTGGAGGAGAACGATCTGCCCGGGGATGAAGTACCGGAGGATATGATGCTGCTGGTCCCGCTCTGCTAAAATAAAAAAAGAGTATTTGTTTTACCGACAAATACTCTTTTTTCTTGTTTTTCTGTTTGAATTGCGCTATACTAAAAAGGAATAAAGTGGCATAGAAAGAGAGGTGGGTATCGTTGGCTGATTTTCACGAGCTGCGATCCCGGTATCCGGTGTTTCGGTTTTTGTCCTTTACCGTGACCGAAACCGAAAAAACTCTGGATATAGACTATCTTTTTGAGATAGAAGGCTTGTCGGAGTTTTCACCGCATTGGTCCTTTCCGAAGCCGGAAAAGGGGTCCTTTGCCGATGATGATCTGATCCGAAAAATGGCGTTTTCTCTCGGCATGGTGGAACTGGTCAGTTATTGGAAGCTGACCTGCTCGCCCCGGGTGGAGATTTTAGCCGGCGCATTGGATGCTGACCAGATCGACTGGTGGAAGCAGCTGTACTTTGGCGGTCTCGGTGAGTTTTTCTACCGTAACGGCATTGAAACGACCAAAGAAGCGTTTATGGATATCCTCTCGCTTGGTAGCGCTCCCGCCGGTGAAAAGGTGGAAAGACCGGCGCTTGACGGATGCCTTGTCCCGATCGGCGGCGGTAAGGATTCTGCCGTCACCTTAGAGCTTCTCCGGGAGCGGGGCGGAAAACGGTTTGGGTATATCATCAATCCCCGCATGGCGACCTTAGATACCGCCAAAGCGGCCGAAATGCCTCAGGATGACGTGCTGTCGGTAAAAAGAACGCTGGATTCCCGCATGATCAACCTGAACCGTCAGGGGTATCTCAATGGTCACACCCCGTTTTCGGCGCTGGTGGCTTTTTCCGGTCTTATCACCGCTTATCTGCATCGGCTGGAATATATCGTGCTGTCTAATGAGTCGAGCGCGAACGAAAGCACCGTTGCGGATAGCACGGTGAACCACCAGTATTCTAAAAGTTTTGAATTTGAACAGGATTTTCATCGTTATGAAGCGCAGTATATCCGCTCCGGCATTCTGTATTTCAGTCTGTTGCGCCCTTTGAGCGAATATCAGATTGCCAAACTTTTCGCCGGAATGCCGGCTTACCACCCGGTTTTCCGTAGCTGTAACGTCGGCAGTAAGACCGATAGCTGGTGCGGTGTCTGTCCGAAATGCCTGTTTGTGTATACCATTTTGTCCCCCTTCCTGCCGCAGGATTATTTGGCAAACACCTTCGGCCGGGCGATGCTGGACGATGAAGCACTTCGTCCGATCTTCGATCAGCTCATTGGACTCACCCCCGAAAAGCCGTTTGAATGTGTCGGCAGCCGGGATGAGGTGAATATGGCGGCGGTGCAGACGGTGGGGGCGTTGAAATCGGAGGGGAAACCGCTCCCGAAACTGCTTGCGTATTACGTGACCACCCCACTGTATGAACGGTATCAGGCGATGCCAAACGTTTATGAGACGTATTATGATCACGAGAATCTGCTCCCGCCGGAATTCGCGGCGCTGATGCAGAAAAAAGTTATGGGAAGGTGAACGGGACTTGATTGAAACGATCGGTCGGTTGATTCAAAATAAAAAGGTCCTGTTATTGGGACTTGGCCGGGAAGGTCGCTCCACCCTTCACTTGTTGCAAAGGGTCGGCGGGTACCGCAGCATTACGGTGGCCGACCGCAACCCGGTGACCTTGCCGGACGGTGCGGATTGCACGTTGCTTTCCGGCCCCGATTATCAGAAAACGCTGGATGAGTATGACCTGGTCATCAAAAGCCCCGGTATTGTGCTGGAGCGCCCGTATGAGAGCTATTCCTGCCTGATTACCTCGCAGGTGGAACTGTTTTTGTCGGTATATGGCCGGCAGACGATCGGTATCACCGGCACCAAGGGGAAAAGCACCACCACCACCTTGTTGTATCACGTTTTGAAAGAAAACGAGGTCAACTGCGTGATGATGGGAAATATCGGGATTCCGCCGTTTGATTGCCTGGATGACATCACCCCGCAGACGGTGGTGGTTATGGAGCTTTCCTGTCATCAACTGGAATACACCCGCTTTTCGCCGCATATTGGGGTACTGCTCAATGTGTTTGAGGAGCATCTCGATCATTACGGCACCTTTGAGAAATACCGCGCCGCCAAGGAAAATATTTACCGTTTTCAGCAACCGGGCGATTTTCTCTACTGTCATCAACCCGATCTGCCGGTGGACGGCACCTGCGCCGCTAAGGTTTTCTCTCTTTCCGGCGACGATACCCCGGCTGATGTGCAGATTGTCGGGAATAAGGTGATGTTGTCCGACGGGGGAGAATACCTCATTCCGACCGAAGGCGTTCGTCTTTTGGGACAACATAATGCGTTTGATATCGGGGTGGTGTATGCGATCTGTACCCGAAGCGGCATTTCGGACGACCGTTTTACGGCGGCTTTAAAAACCTACGAGCCGTTGCCGCACCGTTTACAGCCGGTGGGGGAAAAACGGGGGATTCGCTTTTTTAACGATTCCATTTCCACCATTGGGGAAACGGCGATCCAGGCGCTGGAAACGTTGCCGGACACCGATACCATTTTGATCGGCGGTATGGATCGTGGGGTAGATTATGCGGAACTCATCCGCTACCTGTCGGATAGCCCGGTAAAACATATCCTGCTTATGGAGGAGACCGGCCGCCGTATTTATAAGGAAGCGATGGCCTTGCCGGTGAAATCTCCTGAGCGGTTCCAGATGACCGAGAATTTGAAGGATGCGGTGCAAAAGGCCGCTGAGATTACCGCTCCCGGGAAAATTTGTCTGCTGTCCCCGGCGGCGGCAAGCTACGGTATTTTCCGTGATTTTATCGAGCGTGGCGAGGTTTTTTGCCGCTACGTTGAGGAACTATAAACATAAAAAACACCCGATGAAAGCCAAACGACCTTCATCGGGTGTTTTGTTTTGTGAAAGAATCAATCCAGCATATCCTTCATGCTGTAAAGCCCGGGGGCTTTACCAACTAAAAAGAGCGCCGCATTGATCGCGCCGTGCGCGAAAATGTCCTTGGAAAGGGCGAGGTGGGAGAGGGTGATGACCTCATCCTGCCCACCGAAGATCACGTCGTGCTCACCGACGATAGACCCGGCGCGAACCGCCGAAATCCCGATCTCTTTTTTATCCCGCTTTTGCCGGACACTGTGCCGTTCGTACACGTATTCCGGCTCGAAGGACAAGCCCTCCTTGGCGGCGTTGGCGAGCATCAGAGCGGTGCCGGAGGGGGCATCCACCTTTTGGTTGTGATGCTTTTCCACGATCTCAATGTCAAAACTGTCCCCGAGCACCGCCGCCGCTTTTTCTACCAAAGCGGACAACAGGTTGACCCCCAGCGACATATTCGCGCTAAAAAACACCGGAACATCTTTCGATAAAGCGTGGATATTTTCGATCTGTTCTTCGGTGTAGCCGGTGGTAGCGAGCACCACC
>JAFSAC010000031.1 GCA_017442265.1 Clostridia bacterium
AGGGGCAGACTTTACGAAATTAATCGTAAAATCTGCCCTTGATATCTGTTGAATTTAGTTCAAGTCCTCCCCGAAAGCCGTTTTTGGCTTAGGATATCTTTTGAGTTTCACTTGAAAAAATGGGATAAAAAATCCAGTAGCCGTTATGGTTACTGGATTTCTTGCACCGATATCCAAATCACTCGCTACTGAAAAAAGGAACACACCCAACTGGATGTGTTCCTTTTTTTGGCAAGTTGCAGCGATTTAGATATCCATCCTTTCGCAATGGCTTTAATACTTTTTCTTTAAAATAAAGAACGATACCCAAAACAGCACGAGCATCAAACATACGGCGCCACCCGAAGCCATACACAGCAAATCTTGGTTCAAAAGTTTAAACACGATAGTGCTCAGGGCGCAGATGATAATAAACAGGTAACCCGCCCAAGCCCAGGCTTTGTTGCGAATAAAATGAAACCGTTCATCAGTTTCGGCAACCTCTCTTTTTTCTCGGTAAGTCTCACTCCTGCTCAAACGGTAACTGCGGAGCAGACGCACAATACCAACGACCATCAAAGCAGAGCCCATACCGCTCCAAAATTCGTCTAACCTTTCCAAACAGCACAGAACGGTCAAAACAAGACCAAGCAAAAACCAGATTACACCAAAAATAATATCTTTTTTCTTCATGTTACTCCTCCTCAAAAATGAAAACTTCTTCAATGGCCATTCCAAAAAACGTTGCAATTTTATGGGCTAAAAGAATAGAAGGATTGTATCGTCCGTTCTCCAAAGAACTAATCGTTTGCCGGGAAACGCCCATAGCTTTGGCAAACTCCTCTTGGAGGATCCCCTTTTCCTTACGGATAGCTTCTATTTTGTTTTTCAAAAAAATGCCCCCTGAAAAGATATTTAGGATGTAAAGCTTACTTTACAAAACAAATATAACATAGATTTTATTAAATGTCAAGTTTGCTTTACATAAAAATCGCAAAATCTGCCCTTGATATCTATTGAATATAGTTCAAGTCCTCCCCCAAGGTCATTTTGGGAAAAGGATATCTTTTGAATGGTACCTTGAAAAATGACACAAAAAAACCGAAACCGCTGTGGTTTCGGGGTTTTTCGAACCGATATCTTTTTCGGTTCGCATTGTTGGTTGCGGGGAAGGATTCTAGATTTGCAAACTCACCGGTTTCTTGCAAGCGCCACGCGCTTGCTACGCCCGTTTGCGGTGCCCGAAAAAATCGAGGGCTTTCGCTTATCCTCGATTTTTTCGACCGCGGCACCCGCTTATGCCTCGCTGTTTCCGCCACCGGCGGCGCTCGGCAACGCGCCCCAACGAGCCACGCTCGCCGGGCTCATAACCCAGAGACCACCCATTCGAGTGCTTCACTCAATAAAAACGAAAAGAGACACCCGGTTGGGTGTCTCTTTTCATTTTGCGATGTTAGCACCAAACGGAGCGTAAAAGCGGGGTGTTTGCACTAAAAGTAATGGTAAAATTTACGGGATGATATTGTACAGTTTATCAAAATACCAAACAGCAACATCTATTACCATCATAAGAATTACAAGGAAATTTATCCAAAAGACATAGGGCAATCTTTTGCGGACTCTTGTTAAGCCACAGCATTTTGGAACTCCGCCTTCGCCACAAGTACAATCTTTACTTTTGCACTTTGCGTAAATATTCCTACCAGTAATTTTGCCCACCAAATACATCATTAAGAAAATGACGTTAGTAATAACAAAACCACATAACAAGACGAAAAATACAGATTTGAAAAACGGAGCATTTTCCATTCCCGTAAGCGCATTGCCTAACAAGCTCATACTTCCCGAAAAGGTCAATACAATCGCAGCAAAAATGCTAAGGACCGCTATGAGCTCTGTTTGTACAGAGGACATCGATTTTTGCGCTTCTCCCAGCTTTTCCGTTGCATCAGCT
The DNA here is from genome assembly GCA_017442265.1 of Clostridia bacterium. Classification (GTDB taxonomy): domain Bacteria; phylum Bacillota; class Clostridia; order Oscillospirales; family Acutalibacteraceae; genus URNF01. Next base: position 1,934 of record JAFSAC010000031.1, read on the forward strand.
AACTCTGTTTGCAAATTTTTGTTGCGCTTTTCTAAATCCAACACGCGCTGCTCGTGTATTGACGAATAACTGTAGCGTGCTATTTCCAAATTAATATGATCGCTCAACTTTGTTAGCGGTTTATATAATCCTCGGAATTCTTTTTCTCCATCAACATAATCCTGCTCAACTAACGCTCTAACATTGGTAATATTATTGGACAGGAAATCCAAGCTATATGCGTTATCGTCCTTTGCTATTTCAACGATCAGTGCAAAGAACTCAGAATACACATGACGAAAACCGTCCGTGTACAATCCTTTAAGTTTGATGGCTATTTCGCGCAGTTCCTCGTCCTCTTTCATAGCAGAAGCCATGTCGTAGAGATGAGCTTTTAGTTCCTCTTGACGACGCAAAGATTCTACGATCAGCACTAATTCTCACACTCCAGCCTTTTGATCAGCGAGAAGGGAATAACGTCTCTGACGCCAATTCCTCCACGATAAACGACATCCCAAGGACCGCCCTGTTTATGAGTTCGGTTTACAAGCGTTCCTGCGGTGACATTCATGTATGGAGTAATAATACGCTCCATAATACGTGCATCAGCTTCCGTTAACTCAGATGTATACTCTCTAGTTATAGGCGTACCCGCAAATGAACAGAATTCATAATACACCTCTGGTATTACCGGGCCCAATTGCCATGCGCATATATTATCGTTATATAATGGTTGTTGCGTTTCGTTATAATAATCAACCCATGCATAATACATGATTTTTTGAAGCTTTAAGTTGCTAACCGGATGCTTCTCCTTGTAACAATGAGAAATAATAAATTTTGCAATACTCATTGCGCTATATGCCATTGAGACACCTCCTTCCATGGAATTAAACACCATTCCAATAATATTATACATCCTTTGTTCTGAAATTGCAATATTTCTCTTGACATTTCCGTGTTTTTGTGCTATAGGGGCTTCTTTATAGCCGCAAAAACACAGCAACGGTGTAGCTCCGCTGCTGTGTTTGTTATTCGTACTTCTGCTCCAGTATGCCGCCGATCCGCAGATGGATTTCCAGCCGATCATCGTACACCACGATCCTGTCAGTGAGCTGGCGTAGCACAACCGCATCGGTGGTATCCATCTTTTCACCGCTGTGGACATGCTCTCTGAATGAGTCCATCCAGTATTTCACTTCTGCGAATCGTCCGGCTGTTGCTTTGAGTTCTCGCTGGCGCTCCTGCAGTTCGTCCATCTGCTGGCTGTAGGAGGCGATTTTGATCTCATAGTCCATCTCACTCACCGAACCCTGTTGCTGGGCTTTGTGGAGGGCAAGGACGGCCTCCTGTATGGTTATGATGTCCTGCTGCACCTGTTCCATCTCTGCGTGGTTATCGACCTCCAGAACCTCTGCGCAGCTTTCCTCAATCACATCCAGCACATCGTCCATTCCGTCGAATGCTGCTCGGATGGTGTGCTCCAGCACATCCTCGTTGATATGGTGGCTGTCGCACACTGCTCGGCCGTTGCTGATCCTGTTGGTACATCCCCACCCACATTTAGTGTTTCTTTAGTGGTTGCGGGGGAAGGATTCTGGATTTGCAAACTCACCGGTTTCTTGCAAGCGCCGACCGCTACGCCAACCCCGGCTCGCTGTATCTGCCGCAGGCAGCGCTCGCAGGCGTTGCTCCGGGAACCCGTCGGTCGGAGGTTCGTTTCTCTCATAACAAGAAGAAAACCGGCACACCAAACGGTGTACCGGTTTTCTTTGGTTGCGGGGGAAGGATTCGAACCTCCGACCTCCGGGTTATGAGCCCGACGAGCTACCCCTGCTCTACCCCGCGATATGAACGCGCTTTTTAGAGCGCGTTACTATTATAGCGTAGGTGAAAACAAATTGCAAGTGTTTTTTTGCCGCATCACGGCTTTTTTTGCGACAAATCTTCCCATTCTTGTTGAAGATCGGTCCAAAGCTGCATTTTTTCGTCGGTTTCTTGCATCACCGCATCCAGTTCTCCCGACAGTTGGCTCAGCCGCTGATGATCGGTAACCACCGCCTCCGACTCCAATTCAGCGCGAATCTCCTCCGCGCGGGTCTCCAAGGCGGCGATCGCCTCTTCGGTGCGGGTGATCTGGGTCTGCATCCGGCGGCAGGCGGATGCCCACTCCTTTTGCTGTTGATAGGTATTCGGCCGGGGAGCGGTCTTCTTTTCCGCTTCAGCCGGCTTTTCCGCCGGCAGACGGCGGATATACTCGTCGTATCCGCCCAGCACCGACTCACAGCCGTCATTAGTCAGGTGGAGGGTGCGGTGGGCCAGCCGGTTGATAAAATACCGGTCGTGGGACACCATAAACAGGGTGCCGGTATACCCGAGCAGTGCTTCCTCCAACGCTTCGCGGGAAGGAATATCCAGGTGGTTGGTCGGTTCGTCCAACAGCAACAAATTATGCCCGGCGAGCATCAGTTTCAAGAGCAACAGCCGGGCTTTTTCGCCGCCGCTCAAGCTCTCGATCCGCTGAAACACCTCGTCCCCACGGAACAAAAACGCCGCCATAGCGTTACGAAGTTCGGTTTCACTCATCTTCGGATACGCATCCGACAGTTCCTCGATCGCCGTCTTATTCGGGTTGAGGTTCGCCTGCACCTGATCGTAATACCCGACCGACACCTTCGCCCCCAGCCGCACCGTGCCGGCAAGCGGGGTAATACGCCCGGTGAGGATATTGAAAAGGGTACTTTTCCCACATCCGTTCGGACCGAGTAAAAAAGTTCTCTCTCCACGGCGAAGCAGGAAGCTCACCCGGTCAAACAACCGATTTTCCCCAAACGCCATACAAAGACGGTCGGCGGTCAGCACCTCACTTCCGCTGACCTCCTTGGCGGTAAAGGAAAATTTTAAGGTATCCTGCACCTTTTCCGGCGCTTGTAAGCCCTCTTTGAGCCGCTGAACCGCCTTTTCTTTACTTTCGGCGGTGCGGATACTTTTTTCGCGGTTCCATTGTTTGAGCAGGGCAATATTCTCCTCGATCCGTGCGATCTCCTTCATGGTGGTTTCATACTGCTTTTCGATCGCGGCGGCGGCCGCTTTGCGCTTTTCCTTATGCACCGAATAGCCGCCGTCCGACACGTAGCCCTGACCGTTTGACAGTTCCACCGTGCGGGTGGTCACCCGGTCCAGAAAATAACGGTCGTGGGAAATAATGATTGCCGCGCCGCCGTACCCACGCAAAAATTCCTCCAGCCATTCCACCGACTGAATGTCAAGGTGGTTGGTCGGCTCGTCCAACAACAATAAATTCGCATCCGACAATAACAGCCGCGCCATAGCCGCTTTTGACCGCTGACCGCCGCTGAGAGAGGAGATCGGGCGGGAGAGCGATTCTTCGGAAAAACCGAGTCCCAATAAGGTCGCCTTCACCCGGCTTTGGTAGTATAAACCGCCCATTTCCTCCAGCTGTTCCCGGAGCTGCTGTTGGCGGTGCAACAGTTCGGCATCGGTCTCCCCCGCTGACAGCCGGCGGTTCACCTCATTTAACCGTTCCTCCACCGCTTTCACCGGAGCAAAAACACTTTCCACCGCATCCCACAGCGACAGTTTAGGGTCGGGAAATGCATGCTGTTCCATATACCCGATGCGGGTATTTTTGGCGCAAACGATCTGACCGCTGTCGGCGGTTTCTTCGCCGATGAGCAGCCGGAACAACGTAGTTTTTCCACTTCCGTTTTCTCCGATAAGCCCGACCCGGTCCTGCCCGCTCACCGCAAAGGTGACCCCGGCAAACAGGGGGCGCTCTCCGAAGGATTTTTCCAGTGCCTGTACCGACACCGCCGTTTGCGCTACCGTAGCCATTGTATTCCTACCTTCAACCCCTCCAACACCAACAGATGCATAGGATAGTAAATATAGAAAAAGTACTTCATCTTAGCGGTGCCGCGCCGATGCGAAGAGAGCATCAAAAGCGGCAACGAAAGCAAACTATAGTACTGAATACTGCCTTGATCCGCCGACAACAGCAAAAGTCCCAAGCTAAAACCGATAAGCGGATATCCCTGCCACCGGGAATTATCGGTCTGCCAATCACACAAAGCGGCAAACAACGGTAAAAGACAGCCAACCAGACCGTAATCCACCCGCATCAGATGACAGGTCAGCACGGTCAGCGCCACACTCCCGACAAAAAGCAGGGCAAAAAGCACCGTTTTCCGGCGGTTTTTCTCTCGAAAATTTTCCTTCAAAAACCGCAGACTGAGCAGCATACACAGCGACAGGAAAAAGGTGATCAGCACGTTGCCGTACAGCCGTCGGTCATACCAATAATAAGCCAGCAGACAAACCAGTCCCAGCCCGCCGGTACGAAGCAGATAAGCGATCGGGCGACGGGTGTATTTCGCGCCTTCATACAGCGAATAGGCGAAAATAGGAAACGCTATCCGTCCGATGATCCGTAAGATCAGCAGTTTCGGGAACAAAATATAGCCGATATGATCGATCGTCATACTGATGACGGCGATGATTTTCAGTTGATTTTGGGACAATCCGGCCGCTTTCATCCTATCATCCTTTATCTTTCATTCGTTTCAGTATAAAACATAAATCTGCCGACTGTCAACCGTTTCCCTCTCCAGAAAAACGGCGGGTTTTCAGGGAAATGGGACTTTTTGAAAAATTTTCTTTGCTTTTTGCTCTTTTTGTCGTATAATAACGGGTGAGGTGATTTTTGTGGCACAACATCAGAAATCAAACCACGCCAAACGGCCGGCAAAAAAGCAGAAGAACCGTCGGCGCGGGTGGGCTATATTCGGAACGGTATTTTTCAGCATTGTCGGTGTCTTACTGTTCACCGTATCCGGCGTTTTGTGGATGTTTCAGTACAACCGCAACTCCTCCCTCGATTCGCTGAGCGATGCCCAGCTCGGGGTGAACGAGGAGCTGGACGAGGATATCATCAATATCGCGTTATTCGGGATCGACTCCCGTAATTTGAGCAGCTTTAAGGGGCTGTCCGACTCCATTATGATCTTAAGCGTGGACAAGGTTCACAATTCCATTAAGATCACCTCGGTGTTACGCGATTCGGTGGTGCCGATCGAAGGGCGCGGGGTGAACAAAATCAACGCCGCCTACAGCTACGGCGGACCGGAGCTGGCGATCAAAACCTTGAACGAAAACTTCGGACTCAACATCCGCGACTACGCCACCGTTAACTTCCGCGGTATGGCGGATATCATCGATGCGGTCGGCGGAATCGAGGTGGACATTTCCGAAGCGGAACGCAACCACGCGAACCACCACATCACCTGGCTGGCGGCGAGCAGTGGCATTTCCAAAGACCTCATCAAGAAGGCAGGACCGCAGACCTTAAACGGCAACCAGGCGGTGGCTTTCGCCCGTCTGCGGAAGGTCAGTACCTCAAGCGGCGTGTCCAACGACTTCGGTCGTACCGACCGCCAGCGGTACGTGATGGAACAGCTGTTTAACAAGGCGCTCAGTATGGGCGTTTCCAAATACCCGGGGCTCATCCGGGCGATGCTGCCGCACATGGAGACCTCCCTCTCCTACGGCGATATCATCAAATTAGCCAGCGTGCTGACCGGGGACATTCAGTTCCAGCAGGCACGTATCCCGACCGGCTACAATATGACCATTGCCAACCGCGATACCCCCTCCTACCTCGGCTCGGTGGTATACTACCGCCTCGATTATGCGTCGGATCTTTTGCACGCGTTTATCTACGACGATATTCCCACCGACGACTACGTCAAACAAAATCCGCCCAACACCACCCCGTGGTACACCGAGTGGGCGGCCAACCGCTAAAAACAAAAACCGTCTGTGCTCCGGCACAGACGGTTTTTTTATTTTGTTTCCTCTTTCGGGGTGGCGGCTTCCAGCGCTTCCCGCAGGGTATCCAGCACGGTCAGTCCCGGCTTGATCTTCACCGCAAAATACGGTTTCCCGCCTGCGCTGATCATCACCCGGCCTTTGAGCGCCGCCGACATCCGCGAGCCGACCTCCATATTAAGGGTACGCTGATACAGGAGAAGGGTGTCCCCCTGCTGCTTCACCTCATAAATGGAGAGGGCGGCCGCCATGTGACGGAGAAGTGCGATATCAATAAGTCCCTGCACCGCCGCCGGCGGTTCACCGAACCGATCGATCAGTTCGTCATACACGTCAAAGGAATCCTCCATGGTGCGGATATCCGCAATCCGGCGGTACATTTCCAGCCGCTGAGCATTCGCTTCAATATAGCTTTCGGGGATATGCGCCGACACCTGCAGGTCCACCAAACATTCCGCTTCCTCGGCGGCGGGGGGAAGTCCCTTTTCCGCCTGTACCGCTTCGGACAACAGCCGCAGGTACATCTCATACCCGACCGCTTCCATGTGTCCGTGCTGTTGCGAGCCCAGCATATTGCCGGCGCCGCGGATCTCCATATCCCGCATCGCGATCTTAAAACCGGCGCCGAATTCGGTGAAGTCCCGCATCGCTTCCAAACGTTTGGCGGCAATATCGGTCAGTTCCCGTCCCCGGCGGAAGGTGAGATACGCATACGCCCGACGGGAGGAGCGACCCACCCGTCCACGCAACTGATGCAGTTGGGAAAGGCCGAACCGGTCGGCGTTTTCGATAATGAGGGTATTGACGTTCGGGATGTCCACCCCGGTTTCAATAATGGTGGTACAGACGAGAATATCCACCTCGTGCTCCAACACCTGCCGCCAGATATCCGACAGTTGTTCTTCGGTCATCTTGCCGTGGGCGACCGCAATCCTCGCTTCCGGGATACGCATCCCGATACCGGCGGCGGTCTGTTCGATCGTTTCCACCCGGTTATGCAGATAGTACACCTGCCCATCCCGGCGCAGTTCCCGACGGATCGCGTCGGTGATTATGCCGATATCGTGCTCCAGCACGTAGGTCTGTACCGGACGGCGATCCTGCGGAGCTTCCTCGATAATGGACATATCCCGCACCCCGCTCATCGCCATATTGAGGGTGCGCGGAATGGGGGTTGCCGACAGGGTCAGCACGTCCACCGACGGGGCGAGTTCCTTGATCCGTTCCTTCTGTGCCACCCCGAACCGCTGTTCCTCGTCCACAATAAACAGCCCTAAATTCGGCAGGGTCACGTCTTTGGACAGCATCCGGTGGGTACCCACCAAAATATCCACCCGGCCGGCGGCGACCCGTTTCAAAATATCCGCCTGCTGACGGGGGGTGCGGAAGCGGGAGAGCATCTCCACCTCCACCGGGAATCCCTCAAACCGCCGGACAATGGTGTTGTAATGCTGGAAGGCGAGAATGGTGGTCGGTACCAGAATGACACACAGTTTTCCCTGGGTCACGCACTTAAATGCCGCCCGGAGCGCCACCTCGGTTTTGCCGAAGCCGACGTCTCCGCAGAGAAGGCGGTCCATCGGCACCGGGCGTTCCATATCCGCCTTGATCTCCTCGATACAGCGAAGCTGGTCATCCGTTTCCTCGTATTCAAAATGCCGTTCAAAATCGTACTGCCATTCCCCGTCCGGGTCAAACCCGAAGCCGGGGGTCGCCATACGGCGGGCATACAGGGCGGTGAGTTGTTTGGCAATATCCTTCACCACCGAGCGGACCCGGGATTTGGTTTTGTTCCATTCCTGCCCGCCCAGCCGATGAAGTTTCAGTTTCACGTCCTCTTTGCCGCCGATATATTTTGACACCAGGTCCAGTTGGGTGACCGGGACGTACAACAGATCGCCGCGGTCGTACTGAATCTTGATATAATCCTTCACCACCCCTTGCAATTCCAGGCGGTGAACCCCTTGATAGATACCGATACCGTGGGCGGAATGCACCACGTAATCCCCGACCGACAGTTCGGAAATACTGTGAATTTCCGACCCTTTATCCTTCCGGGTGCGCCGCACCCGCCGACGGGCCGCCACCCGTCCGTGGGTGATAATGCCAAAGCCGGCATCGGGGAACTCACAGCCCGCCGACAGTCCGCCGGGAATGATGAGCGCCTGGCCTTTCACCGGCTTTTCGGGGGACTCGGCAAACATCGCCGGGACACCGCGACCGGTGAGGTCCTCCGCCAGTACCCGGGCGGCTTTTCCCTCTGCACCGGCCAGCACTATGGGGGCGATCCCTCTGTCCAGCATATCCCGGAGATCATCGGCAAGCAGTTCCACACTTCCCGACCATACCGGCAACTGCCGGGCGGTCACGTGGTAAAGAGAACGCGGTTTCATATCCCACATACCGCCGGCAAAGGTCTGCATCAACACGGCTCCGTTTTGCTCAAAGGTGAGCTGTAACTGATCCCGCGGCAGGGCAAATTCGGTCAGTCCCCGGCAAAGCTGACCTTCCTCCATTAACCCCTTGATATCCTCCTGGAGCTGCCAATGGAAGGTGCGGGAGCGTTCCCGGATCTTCGCAATCTCGGACACGAACAGAATACTGTCCCCGCCATAATCAAAAAGTGTCGCCGGTTTATCATAAATGAGCGGCAGATAGGCATCCCGGGAGGGCAATCCTCTCCCCGACCGCAGGCGGTCGGCATCCGCCGTCAGCGCCGCTTTCTGTTTATCCGCTTCCTTGCCGCGCAGGGAGGCGGCCAACCGCTCGATTTTATCCGCTAACACCAGCGGATCGTCGTACATAATCTCCGCCGCCGGCGGAATGGATACGCTGTCCATTTGGTCGGTGCGCCGCTGACTCAAAAGGTCAAAGGCGGCAATGGTATCCACCGTGTCCCCCCACAGTTCAATGCGGATCGGGGTATCGGAGGCGGCGGGATACACGTCCACGATACCGCCCCGGATCGCAAACTGACCCGCACCCTCGATCTGTTCGGCGCGCTCGTACCCGGCGGCGGACAGCGCCGCAGTGAGATCGCTCACCGGCAACGGTGCACCCACTTTGAGGTCTAAGGTGCGCTCTAACAAGGTTTCAGGCGGAATGGTGTACTGCAATGCGGCATCCAATCCCGCTACCACACAGTCATACCGGCCCTCCGCCATATTGCCGAGGGTTCCCAGCCGCTGTTGTTCGTATTCCCGGGAGGTGGATTCCATACGGCGCAGCGAGATCTCCCTCGCCGGGAGCAACAACACCCGCTCACCGAGGGCGGTCAGGTCCTCCTGGATACGGACCGCCTCCTGTTCGTCGGCGGCGATAAACACCGTCCGGCGGTTCAGCCCCAAGTGCAGAGCGTGGATCCACAATGCCTTATGAATATGCCCAAGACCGGTCACAGCACTGGGGGTGCGACCGGTCCTGATATCCTCTTGTAAACTGCAAAAGGCCGGCATTTTTTGCAGGCCGGCATACATCATTCGCATATTCTTCTTGCCTTTCTTATCGGCATCCCGATTAATGGGAATACCGGTTCATCGCTTCCTCGATCTGTCCCTCTAAAATCAGCAAAGCGGCATTAGCGGCGTCCTCCGCCACCCGCTCCATTTCCTTTTTCTCCGCATCGGTAAACCGGGACAGCACCCATTTTGCAAGATCGTAATCCGGGTGAGGTTTCGCCCCGATACCCGCTTTGATGCGGGGGAACTGATCGCTGCCGCTAAGGGCGATAATGCTTTTCACCCCGTTTTGCCCGCCGGCACTGCCATTCCGGCGCACCCGCATCTTCCCCACCGGGAGCGAGATGTCGTCAAACAGCAACAAGGTGCGCTCCGGCGGGATTTTGAACATCCGCATCGCCTGGGACACCGCTTCTCCGCTGTTGTTCATAAAGGTCTGCGGTTTCATCAGCATCACCTGCTGACCGTTCACAAGACCGGTGCCGCAGTAAGCACGAAACTTCGCACGGTCCACCTTAATATCCAGTTTTTTTGCCAGCGCATCCAGCATCATAAAGCCAGCGTTATGCCGGGTGTTTTCATACTGGATGCCGGGGTTACCGAGCCCGACCACCAAAAATGCGGGGGCGGTGGAGCTTCTTTTTTTGAAAAACATCGGTGCTATCTCCTGTCCCGGCGATAAAAATCGCCGTTCAAAGCTTTCGTCAAGTATTATTATACAAGAAAACCGCCGTTTTGCAAGGGGACTTTTTCACCCTTTCATTCATATTTTCCACAGTTGAGCCGTTTTTTTGCCCCGAAATCCTGTGCAATTATACAAGACTCTATAAAAAATAAAAAAATTTTAAAAATTACTGGAAATATGCGGAAAAGTTTGTTATACTAACTGGTGGTGTCGTGCACCCCTTTGGGGTGGGCGACAGATGTGACCCGTTTTTACGGGGTCACAGTGACTGAAAAAATCTTTGTAGGAGGTTGACTTATGAGTCACAAGTACGTTTATCTGTTCTCCGAAGGCGACGCGAAAATGCGTGAGCTGCTCGGCGGCAAGGGTGCGAACCTCGCCGAAATGACCAAGATCGGTCTGCCGGTTCCGCAGGGCTTCACCATTTCCACCGAGGCCTGTACCCAGTATTATGAGGATGGCCGTCAGATCAATGCTGACATCCAGGCCCAGATCCTCGAATACATCGACAAAATGGAAGGCATCACCGGCAAGAAGTTCGGTGACAAGGAAAATCCGCTGCTCGTTTCGGTTCGTTCCGGCGCGCGCGCTTCCATGCCCGGTATGATGGACACCATCCTGAACCTCGGTCTGAACGAGGAAGTGGTGGAGACCATGGCCACCAAATCCGGCAACCCCCGTTGGGCGTACGACTGCTATCGCCGTTTCATCCAGATGTACTCGGACGTCGTTATGGAGGTTGGCAAGAAGTACTTTGAAGAACTCATCGACAAGATGAAAGAAGAAAAGGGCGTCACCCAGGACGTCGAGCTGACCGCCGAGGATCTCAAGGTTCTCGCCGAGCAGTTCAAGGCCGAATACAAAGCCAAAATCGGCAAGGACTTCCCGTCCGATCCGAAGGAGCAGTTGATGGGCGCCGTCGAAGCGGTGTTCCGTTCCTGGGACAACCCCCGTGCCAACGTGTACCGTCGTGACAACGATATTCCGTACTCCTGGGGTACCGCTGTTAACGTACAGATGATGGCGTTCGGTAACATGGGCGACAACTGCGGCACCGGCGTTGCCTTCACCCGCGATCCCGCTACCGGCGAGCGCGGTCTTATGGGCGAGTTCCTGACCAACGCGCAGGGCGAAGACGTGGTGGCCGGCGTGCGTACCCCGATGCCGATCGCTGAAATGGCTCAGAAGTTCCCGGAGGCGTTCAAACAGTTCAACGAAGTGTGCGCTATCCTGGAAGATCATTACCGTGATATGCAGGATATGGAGTTCACCGTCGAAGACGGCAAGCTGTATATGCTGCAGACCCGTAACGGCAAGCGTACCGCGAAAGCGGCTCTGAAGATCGCCTGCGACCTGGTGGATGAAGGCATGATCTCCGAGAAGCAGGCGGTCGCGATGATCGACCCGAGAAACCTCGACACCCTGCTGCACCCGCAGTTTGATGCCAAAGCGCTGAAGGCGGCTACCCCGGCCGGTAAGGGTCTGGGCGCTTCCCCCGGTGCCGCTTGCGGTAAAGTGGTGTTCACCGCCGAAGACGCTGAAGCGTGGAACGCTCGCGGCGAAAAGGTGGTTCTGGTCCGTCTGGAAACCTCGCCGGAAGACATCACCGGTATGAAGGCGTCCGAGGGTATCCTCACCGTGCGCGGCGGTATGACCTCTCACGCGGCGGTTGTCGCCCGTGGTATGGGTACCTGCTGTGTGTCCGGTTGCGGCGATATCATTATGGACGAGGACAACAAGCAGTTCACCCTCGCCGGTAAGGTTTACCACGAAGGCGATTATATCTCCATCGACGGTTCCACCGGTAACATCTACGACGGCATCATCCCGACCACCGATGCGGAGATCGCCGGCGAGTTCGGCCGCATCATGGCGTGGGCC
>JAFSAC010000032.1 GCA_017442265.1 Clostridia bacterium
GCTCTCATTGGCTACGGACAAGGATTTCAGCCGGTGTGCGGGTTTAATTTCGGCGCCGGTCGGTACGATCGCATTATCCGTGCGTTTTGGTATTGTGTATGGACCTCGTTTATAGTACTGGTTGTCATTTCGGTAGGCGGTTTTATCGGCGCTCCATGGCTGATGTCGGTATTCCGGGACGACCCGGAGGTCATCTCCATTGGTTATAAAGCACTACGCTGGCAGTTTATTACCTTTCCGCTGTCCTCCTGGATCGTGCTCAGCAATATGATGACCCAAACTCTTCGTATGCCAATTCGTGCTATGTTTCTCTCAATTGCAAGACAAGGGCTCTTTTTCATCCCGCTGGTGCTGATCTTACCTCGTTTTTGGGGACTTGCCGGTATCCAGATCGCCCAACCGATTGCCGATATTTTCACCTTTATCTGCTCGATCCCGATGCAGCTCAGCGCTTTAAAAATGCTCAAAAAGGAACAAAAGAAGATATAAAAAATCCCCACAGTATGTGGGGATTTTCTTGTTTATTAGTGTCGTATGGAAGATGACTTAATATCGCTGTAATAACAGACGCTGAGCGACAAATCCAATTGCCAGATACAAGGTTAACACCGAGGTGCCACCGGCACTGAAAAAGGGAAGGGTGATGCCGATAATGGGAAGCAGTCGGACGTTCATTCCAATGTTAATAATCGACTGAAACCCGATCATCGCCATAGTGCCGATACAAATGAAGGAACCCATAGGATCCCGTGCCCGGGAGGAACAGCGCCATAACTCAAAAATAAGCAGCGCCAGCAGTCCTAAAAGTAAGATTGAACCGATAAAGCCGAACTCTTCTGCTGCCACGGTGAAAATAAGGTCGTTGTTACGGGCGAATAGGTTGGGGTTACTGCCTTCGGTAAAACCGACACCGCTGAGTTTTCCCGACCCCATAAGGATGATGCCTTGTTCCTGTTGCCAACCGTAGGTTTTCACGTACTGTTCCGGCTGAAGGATAGCGAGAATTCGGCCTTTTTTATCATCGGTTAAAAAATTAAACCACAAAATCGGAACCGCTACCGCAATCGCCCCGAAAGCGGCGGCAAAGAACTGCCATTTCAGTCCCGCGGCAAAGAGAAGCGCCACAAACATAAGTAAGAAAACCAGCGCGGTGCCGTCGTCGCCCTGTAAAAATACCAGCCCGATCGGAAGCATAGCGTGTATCCCTAACATTATGAGGGTAGGGAAGCGGTTGATATCCTCCCGAACCGCCGCTAAATGCTTGGAAAAGGTCAGAATGAATACCACCTTTAACAATTCGGACGGCTGAAAGGTGAGGGTGAAGGAGCCGAGCCGAACCCCCAGCCATGCGGTATCATCGGTACCGCTGACGTTTAGTCCGAGCGGCGTGAAGGTCAGTATCATTAACACGACCGCGACCCCGGCTAAAATCGGCCAGGCATTTCCCAAATCTTCGTAATCGATCCGAGAAATGAGCACCGCCGCTATTAATCCGGCAACCGAGCAGACCGCCTGAACAATCACTCCGCGGGAACCGCTCCCGGCAGAGAGGTTAGCGGAAAATACCAGCAAACAGCCGTATAATGAGCATAAAAAGCACAAAACGATCAGGCGGAAGTTGGTGTTTTTCAGCGAAACACGAATCGCTCCTTTTCGTTTAACGGTTGGCATCAAGGCGGCCTCCTTTCCTATGTGGTCGGTTATCTTTCTTTAGTATAAGTGGTTTTTTTGTTTTTTTCAAGACAAACCCTTTAAATGTATAAAAATTTGTGCTATACTCTCTATAAATGAAGGGAGGATGCCGTATGGATGCTAATGTAAACGCCGGTGTTTGTGCGGCATTCGCAGAACGCTGGGAGACCCATTCGGTCACCGAAACCGAGGCGGTGGGTGCCGAAATCGCCGCTTCTCTGCACGGCGGACAGGTCGTTGCGCTGTTTGGCGGTATGGGAGTGGGGAAGACTGCCTTTGTCCGGGGACTTGCAAAGGGATTGAATCTCGATGCGGAAGTTTCCAGCCCCACCTTTGCACTGGTGCACGATTACGGTGGAAATCCGCCGCTGGTTCACTTTGATATGTACCGCATATCCGGGTGGGACGACCTGGATACCACCGGATTTTTCGATTATTTGGATGCCGGAGCGATATTGGCGGTGGAATGGAGCGAAAATATCGAAAATGCTCTGCCGCCGGATGCACTCCGCTTGCGTATTTCCGCTCCCGATCCCAATATTCGTATCATCGAAAGGTTTTGACGGCATGAACGTTTTAGCTTTGGACACTTCGGCGGTTACCGCCTCCTGTGCGCTTATTAATGAAAAAGGTATTCTGGCTCAATCCGAGCTTCGCAATGGACTTACACATAGTCAAACGATCCTTCCTTTGGTGACCGATATGCTGAAAAATGCCCGTATTTCGCTGGATGAGATCGATGTGCTGGCGGTGAACGTCGGTCCCGGCTCTTTTACCGGTGTCCGCATTGGAGTTGCGGCCGTAAAGGGTCTTGCCTTTACAAGAAACATCCCCTGCGCGGCGGTGTCAACTCTCGAAAGTATGGTATATCCGCTGGCGGGGTTGCCCATTTCCGGGATTGTTTGTGCGGTTATGGATGCCCGCCGGGGGCAGGTGTACAATGCGTTGTTCTCGGTAGAAGGGGATTCGGTTCAAAGAGTCACCCCTGATCGGGCAATTTCGATCGAAGATCTCAAAAAAGAACTTGAAAATACAAAAAAATCTGTTTTTTTGGTTGGCGACGGCGCCGATTTGTGTTATAATACTTTACAGCCGATAGCAATCCCTCTCACGGTGGCGCCCGATCCGCTGAAATATCAGCACGCCGTCGGCACCGCTTTGGTGGCTTTACAGCTTTATGAAAAAGGGGAAACCTGTCCGGCCGAGCAACTGATCCCCGTTTACCTGCGGCTTCCGCAGGCGGAACGTGAATTAAAAGCGAAACAAAACGCTGAATAAAGGGAGGACGTCTATTATGATGGAAAAACCGTTCATTGCCGATCATCCGCTGATCCAGCACAAGGTCGCCGTTCTGCGCGACGTCAATACCAGCTCTAAGCAGTTCCGCGAGCTGATTCGCGAGATCACCGAGCTTCTTGTCTATGAAGCCACCCGCGATCTGCCCACCTGTGAGGTGGAGGTAGAAACCCCTATGGCGATTGCCAAAGCCCGGAAAATTGCCGGTCGGAAACTGGCTTTCGTTCCGATCCTGCGTGCCGGTCTCGGTATGGTGGACGGTGCGGTTGAACTGGTTCCCTCTGCCCGTGTGGGTCATATCGGACTGTATCGTGATCACGAAACCTTACAGCCGGTGGAATACTACTGTAAGCTGCCGGGTGATATCGACCAGCGTGACGTGATCGTTCTCGATCCGATGCTCGCTACCGGCGGCTCGGCGATCGATGCGATCACCCAGATCAAGGAACGCGGTCCGCGCAGCATTAAGTTTATGTGTATCATTGCCGCTCCTGAGGGGCTTCAGGCGCTCAATGAGGCGCATCCGGACGTGAAGATCTACTGTGCGGCGCTGGACGATCACCTGAATGAAAACGGTTATATCGTACCCGGTCTTGGCGATGCGGGTGACCGTATTTTCGGCACGAAATAACGAACTTTCCCGTTCGGTTTGACCGCCGAACGGGATTTCTTCATATCAACCAACCGAGGAGGACATAATAATGCGTGCAGTAATTACCGTTGTTGGCAAGGATACGGTGGGAATTCTGGCGAAGGTTTCCACCAAATGCAGTGAGCATAAAGCAAACGTCGCCGAAGTGACCCAGTCGGTCCTGCAGGATCTGTTTGCCATGATTATGATCGTGGATATCGATCAGCTTAACATTCCGTTCACCGATTTTTCGGAACAGCTTTCGAAAATGGGGGAGGATATGAACCTCAAAATCCATACGATGCACGAAGATATTTTCGATGCGATGCACACCATTTAAGAAAGGAAACCGGTATGCTTAACGCCAAGGATATTTTAGAAACTATCACTATGATCCACGAGGACAATCTGGATATCCGTACGATCACTATGGGTATCTCCCTTTTAGATTGTGCCGACGGGGATATGGATACTCTTTGCCGCAAGGTATACGAAAAGATCGTTCGCCGTGCGGAAAAACTGGTGGAAACCGGCGAAACCATGGAAAAAGAATTGGGTATCCCGATCATTAATAAACGTATTTCGGTCACCCCGGCGGCGATGATTTTGGCATCGGCCGAAAAACGGGATGCCGTGAAGCTGGCAAAAACGCTGGAAAAAGCGGCCACCACCTGTGGTGCTAATTTTATCGGCGGCTTTTCGGCGCTGGTACAAAAAGGATTTGCCGCCGGCGATCGCGAACTGATTGAGGCGATCCCCGAAGCGCTTTCCGAAACCTCTAACGTTTGTTCCTCGGTAAATATCGGCTCCACCAAAGCCGGCATCAATATGGATGCAGTCGGCATGATGGGTCGGGTGATCCGTGAAGCGGCGGAGCTTACCGCCGATCGTAACTGCATCGGTCCGGCGAAATTGGTGGTATTTTGCAATGCTCCGGAGGATAACCCTTTTATGGCCGGCGCTTTTCACGGTCCGGGCGAACCGGATACGGTCATCAACGTTGGCGTTTCCGGTCCCGGCGTGGTTCGTGCCGCTCTCGCCAAAGCGGGAGATGATTGCGATCTGACCCAGGTAGCGTATATTATTAAACGCACCGCTTTCAAGATCACCCGTATGGGTCAACTGGTGGCGCAGGAAGCTTCCCGTCGCCTGAACGTGCCGTTTGGTATCGTCGACCTGTCGTTAGCACCCACTCCGGCGGTTGGCGACTCGGTAGCCCATATTTTAGAGGAAATGGGTTTGGAGACCTGCGGATGCTGTGGTACTACCGCGGCGCTGGCGCTTCTCAACGATGCGGTGAAAAAAGGCGGCGTTATGGCCTCTTCCCACGTCGGCGGACTGTCCGGCGCTTTCATCCCGGTCACCGAAGATGCCGGTATGATTGCGGCGGCGCAAAACGGATGCCTCAAACTGGAAAAGCTGGAAGCAATGACCGCCGTTTGTTCGGTGGGACTGGATATGATCAATATTCCCGGTGATACCCCGGCGGAAGTGATCTCTGCCCTGATTGCGGATGAAGCCGCCATCGGTATGGTCAACCATAAAACTACTGCCGTCCGTATTATTCCGGCAATCGGGAAAAGGTAGGGGAGGAACTCTCCTTCGGTGGCCTGCTTGGAAGCGGCCCGGTGATGCCGATCAACACCGTCTCCCCGGCGAAATTTATCGCCCGTGGCGGTCGGATTCCCGCCCCGATGCAAAGTTTGAAAAACTAATGAAAAAGCGGTTCTGCATAGGCAGAACCGCTTTTTTGTTATTTATTGCAGTGTTTGTCAAAGCTCGGGTTGAAAGAGTAGAAGTTCTTCTCATTCAGCCGATCGCTGGTCAGCCGCAACGCTTCGCCAAACCGCTGATAGTGATTCAGTTCGCGCTGACGTAAGAACCGTAGCGGGTCCAAAACATCCGGATCGTCCACCATACGGATTAGATTGTCATAGGTGGTGCGCGCCTTCTGCTCCGCCGCCAGGTCCTCGTGCAGATCGGTGATGATATCCCCCTTAGAGGCAATATATTCCGCCCGCCACGGCACGCTGGAGGCGGCAACCGGATATACACCGGTGGTGTGATCGACGAAATAATTGGCAAAGGGCGTCCCTTTGATCTCTTCTTCCGAGAGATTGCGGGTGAGCTGATGCACCATAGCACAAATCATCTCTAAGTGCGCCAGTTCCTCGGTGCCAATGTCGGTCAAAAGACCCTTTACCTCGGCATACGGCATACTGTACCGCTGACTCAAATACCGTAGAGAGGCCCCCAATTCACCGTCCGGACCGCCGTATTGAGTGATGATGAGCTGTGCCAGCTTCGGATTCGGATTGGCAATCTTGACTGGATATTGCAGTTTCTTTTCATATTGCCACATCGCTCATACCTCCTTGGAATATTCCCAGGGCCACGGATCGCAGATCCAGGTGAATTTATCGCCCTGTACATCGTTAACATTGGAAATATACGGACCAAACTGCGCCTCATACGCTTCAATCAGTTGTTCCCGTTTTTCCTGATACTGGTGAAAAAGACAGAGTGCATCTTTGTCTTCCGGGTGGGTGTCGAGATACAGATTCATCTCCACGATCGCAAAATCGTACGCATAAATCCGTTCTTTCATAGCCATACGGTTATCCACGGCGACAACATCTCCCCGCAAAAGGTTTCCGGATTTCCGGGAACAACGTCCCGTTGCGCCAAGCGTTTTCCGGCTCGTAGACGGCTTTAAGTTGCTGCCACGGAACGTAAGCCATAACCGGGAGATTGTCCATCTCCGGCTGACAGCCGCCGGCATTTGTGTTATTTGCCAAAACCATTGCTCCTTTCAGAAATTTTGAAATATCCCTTATTATCCTATGCCGATTGTCCAAGCTGTGTGATAAGGTTGCAAATTCTGCCGACTTATGATAAGATAGCAAAAAAAGGAGGGGATAGGTATGCGGATATTAGCGGTTGACTTGGGGCTGGCTCGCACCGGTTTGGCTGTTTGTGATAAAAGTGAATTTTTAGCATCCCCTTTAACCACCTTGAGCGAGAGAAATCTCGAAAAACTGCCGTCCCTCATCGCTGACAAAGCCAAGGAAAATGAGGTGGAACTAATCGTTGTCGGTCATCCGAAAAATATGGACGGCAGCTGCGGAGAAAGTGCTCGCCGTGCGGAAACCTTTGCGGAAAATTTGCGGGAGATATCGGGATTGCCGGTGGAACTCTGGGATGAGCGGATGACCACCGTGACCGCCACCACCTTTCTCAACGAAACCAACGTCCGTGGAAAACAGCGCAAAGCCGCCGTAGATGCAGTCGCCGCCACCGTCATTCTTCAAAATTATCTGGATTATCGGAAAAATCATAAATCATCATGAACTATTCAAAAAGACCGCTTCGCCGGTCTTTTTTCTATCATTTTCCAATCTTTCGTTTTGCCGAAAACTACTGCATTTTTTATTGCTTTAAAAGCTTTTGTGTGCTATAATGATATTAATTATTGTATAATTGCTTAAAATAGTGCCTTTTGAAGGTTTTATGAGGACAGAGGGAGTGAATTATGGCGGCGCAACCGTGCCTAAAAAACTGCGTTCCGGCTCTGATGAACTGGTATGCCGATCACGCGCGACCGCTTCCGTGGCGGGAGGATAATTCCGGCTACCGCGTGTGGATATCGGAAATTATGTTGCAACAAACCCGGATTGAAACGGTGATTCCGTATTACCACGCTTTTCTCGAAAAAATGCCCACCTTACGCGCTTTAGCGGAAGCACCAACCGAATTGCTGATGAAATGCTGGGAAGGACTCGGTTATTACAGCCGTGCCAGAAATCTGCAAAAAGCGGCAAAACAGGTGATTGAAAGCGGCAGGGAACAACTGCCGACCACCTATGCTGAACTAATCAAATTGCCCGGCATCGGCGAATATACCGCCGGAGCGATCGCCTCGATTGCGTTTCACGAAAGGGTTCCGGCAGTAGACGGTAACGTGATGCGGGTACTCGCTCGGCTTTCTGCCTCCTATACCGACCTACTCTCCACCGCTGCCAAAAAAGAATTCTTTGCACTTGCATCCGAATTGGTCCCCGAAAAGGATCCGGGGCAGTTTAACCAGGCGGTTATGGAACTGGGAGAAACGATCTGTTTGCCAAACACCTCACCGCACTGTGAACTCTGTCCGTTACAAAAAATGTGCCGCGCACATGAATTGGGGATTGCGGATGACCTGCCGGTCCGTTCCGGTCCTAAAGCACGCAAGGTGGAACAAAAAACCGTCTGTGTTTTGATGACGACCGAGGCAGAGCCGCGCATTTTGTTGCACAAACGCCCCGAAACAGGACTTTTAGCCGGATTGTTCGAATTTCCGAATTTCTCCGGCTCGTTAGATGATAGAGAGGTTTCGAAAGCATTAAACCAATTAGGACTTTCCATTCAAAATTTGCAGCCATTACCGGGTGCCAAACACGTCTTTTCCCATATTGAATGGCTGATGAGCGGCTATTTTGGTATCGTTTCCGGCGAAACTCTGCCGGGCGGCTATCTTTGGGTGACCAGGGAGCAAATGAAAAAGCAGTATGCCTTACCCTCGGCTTTTCGTGCATTTCTCCCGTTTTTAGATCATATATCGCAGGAGGAAGGTTAATATGAACGAGCGCAAAGATTATCTCAGTTGGGATGAATACTTTATGGGGATTGCTCTGCTGTCGGCGGAGCGTAGTAAGGACCCCGGCACCCAGGTGGGGGCGTGCATTGTGAGTCCCGAACATAAAATTCTGTCGGTGGGTTACAACGGAATGCCCTGTGGCTGTCACGATACGGTGATGCCGTGGGCGAGAGAAGGGAATCCGCAGGATACCAAATACCTCTTTGTTTGCCATGCGGAACTTAACGCCATTCTGAATAATGCCGGCGCCGATCTGCACGGAGCCACCATTTATACCACCCTGTTTCCGTGTAACGAATGTGCCAAAGCGGTCATTCAGTCGGGTATCCGGGAAGTGGTGTACCTCTCGGATAAATACGCCGACACCGAATCCACCCGCGCGTCCAAACGGATGATGGATCTTGTTGGGGTGACCTACCGCCCCTATACCGTGTCTAATAAAACCTTCAAACTGGAATTGTAATTTACCGAAAAGGAGCGGTCGACCTATGCAGCAGGTTGCATTAATTACCGGCGCATCCCGCGGCATTGGCCGCGCCATTGCCAAGAAATTGGCTTTAAACGGCTATTCTCTTATCTTAAATTATCATCGTTCGGAACAGCAGGCGTTGTCGCTGGCAGAAGAGTTGACCGCCCTCGGGGCAGACGTTCTGCCGTTTTGTGCGGATGTTTCCGATCCGAGGCAGGTGGGGGATATGGTACAAGCCGGAATCGACCGCTTTGGTACCATTACCGCGCTGGTTAATAATGCCGGCATCGCCGCTCAAGCTCTCTTGACCGACGTTACGGATGAGGATTGGCGGAAAATGCAACAGGTACACGTAGACGGTGCGTTTTATTGCTGTAAAGCTGTTTTGCCTTACATGATTCGCCGCCACGCAGGAAAGATTGTGAACATTTCCTCGATGTGGGGGGTAGTCGGTGCTTCCTGCGAGGTGCCGTATTCCACCGCCAAAGCCGCTTTGATCGGCATGACTAAGGCACTTGCCAAAGAGGTAGGGCCCGCCGGAATTCAAGTAAATGCCGTGGCGCCCGGTGTCATTGATACCGATATGCTGAATGAGTTTTCCGAGCAAGATAAAGCGGCTCTGTGTGACGAAACCCCGCTCGGAAGGATCGGCACGCCGGACGACGTTGCCAATGCCGTGCATTTTTTACTTTCTCCCGAAGCAGACTTTATCACAGGGCAGGTATTGACCGTCGACGGCGGCTTTTCCCTGTGACCTTATGAAAGGATGCGATACGTATGACCGACATGGAGAAATGGGATCTTACCGATATTTACCCGGATGATGCGGCTTTTGAAACCGATCTTAATCGTGTGCCCGCGCTTTCCCGACAACTTTCCGATCTGCAGGGGAAACTAAATGATAGCGCGTGCCTTCGTGATGTTTTGCTGTTGGATATGCAATTATCCGAACTGCTCGAAAAGCTGTGTGGTTACGCTCATATGCGGTATGATTTAAATCACACCGATCCCACGGCGCAAGCCATGCGGGACCGTGCTTTGACCGCTTGTTATTCCGCCGGGGAAACCACCGCCTTTTTAATTCCCGAGATCACCGCTCTCCCGGAGGGCGCCATTGACAATCTTCTGAAAACCTATCCTGAATTACAGGATTTTCAACATCTGCTGAATGACCTTGCCCGGCATAAGCCGCACGTGCTTCAGGCCCGGGAGGAACAGCTCCTAACGATGGCGGCGCCGGCTCTGTCAAGTATGGAATCCGCCTTTTCTTTGCTGGAAAGTGCCGACCTTGATAAGGGGTGCATCGTTGATGAACACGGTGAAACGGTCAAGCTTACCGACGGCGTTTTTGCCAAATGCCGTGAAAGCCGGGATCGCCGAGTGCGAGCCGATGCTTTCAAAACCTTTCATCAAGCGTTTGCCGGGGTGGGGAATACCATTGCAACCCTGTATGCCGGACAGATCCGTGCAGACGTGTTGCAAACCAAAGCGAGAAATTATCACTCCTGCCTGCAGCGGGCGTTGTTTTCGGATAATCTGCCGGAATCGCTTTATACCGGTCTGATTGATGCTGTGCACGCGGCTTTGCCGGCCCACCACCGTTATCTGGAGATGCGCCGTCGTGCTCTCGGTGTTGATAAGCTTCATTTGTATGACAACTACGTTCCGCTGGTAGATACCGCAGACGATACGTCCTACACCTACGAGGATGCAAAAATACTGGTGAAGCGGTATTTACAGCCACTTGGAGACACCTATCTTGCTGACCTTGACCGACTTTTAAAAGGCGGCTGGGTGGACGTGTATGAGCAACCCGGAAAGGCCACCGGCGCTTACGCTACCGGTGTGTACGGGGTTCATCCGTATATGCTCTTAAACTTTATGGGTAAGCTCAACGACGTCTTTACCTTAGCGCACGAAGCCGGACACTGTCTGCACACCTATTATTCCGATACCCAACCCTTTGTGAATAAGGATTATCCGATCTTTTTGGCGGAGATTGCCTCCACCGTGAATGAAAACCTGTTGTTACGCGGAATGCTGAAGGAAACGGATGATCCGAAACGAAAAGCGTATCTTCTCAATCACTTTATCGACGAATTCCGCGGAACGGTTATTCGACAGACCATGTTTGCGGAATTTGAATGGAAGGTGCATTCTTTAGCGGAAGAGGGGAGACCGCTCACGGCGGAGACCTTCTGTCAGATTTATCACGATCTGCTGGTCACCTATTTCGGTCCGGCGGTGGAAATTGATCCGTATATGGATTGGGAATGGGCGCGGATTCCGCATTTTTACCGGGCGTTTTACGTGTTTAAATATGCTACCGGCTTTGCGGCGGCGGCATCCATTGTAAAAACGTTACTTTCTACCGGTAACACCGATTTGTATCTGTCCTTTTTGCACGCCGGCGGAAGTGATTATCCGCTCAACACCTTGAAAAAAGCCGGAGTAGATCTGTCTACACCGGCGCCGGTATTGGCGGCTCTGGAGGAATTTGAATCCATGACCGACCAGCTCGAACAATTACTCAACTGAATCTTTAGGAGGTTTATCAAATGATTGCTATTGCTTGTGATCACGCCGCCCTTGAAACGAAGGAAGCGGTAAAATCGTTTTTAGCCGATCTGGGGGTGGAATACTGCGATTTTGGTACCTACGACCGGAAAAGCTGTGACTATCCCGTTTATGCTGCCAAAGCCGCCAATGCGGTCGCTTCCGGCGAATGCGATAAGGGTATTCTCATCTGCGGTACCGGCATCGGTATGTCCCTGGCCGCCAATAAGGTAAAGGGCATTCGCTGTGCGGCTTGCAGTGAGCCGTTCTCGGCGAAAATGTCCCGCGCTCACAATAACGCTAATATGCTGGCAATCGGCGCGCGGGTGATCGGTATCGAGCTGGCCAAAATGATTATTTCGGAATTTTTAAATACTCCTTTTGAGGGCGACCGGCATCAGCGTCGGGTGGATATGATTATCAAACTCGAAAACGGAGAACCGCTGGAATAAACGACTATAAACCCCTTCATCGGCATATATTCCGATGAGGTGATAAGCTATGTCGTCCCGAAAATCTATCATTATCGTTTCATTGCTCCTTTTCGTTTGTACCATTCTTTTGACCGGTGCCGTGCGACAGATCACACAAACCGCCGCCGTATCGTTAACCCCCGAAAAACCGTTCCTTTTGATCGATCCCGGTCACGGAGGACCGGACGGCGGCGCCTCTACCGATGACGGTGTTTTGGAGGACGATATCAATCTGTCGGTTGCGCTGATCCTTAAGGATATGCTGGTATCTCACGGGTATGAGATCAAGATGACCCGAACCGAGGATGCCGCCGTCAGCAATGAGGATGATTTGGACGACCGAAGCTGGAAAACCAACGATATGTACAATCGGTTGTCGCTATACAATGCGGCACTTTTCACCGTCAGTATTCATCAAAATCATTTTTCACAATCACAGTATCACGGTACTCAGCTTTTTTATTCCGACAACCGTCCGGAAAGCCGGGATATCGCCGCTTGTATCCGAAAACAGGTTATTTCCCTTCTTCAACCGGACAACAAGCGAGAATTAAAGCTGGCGTCTGATTCTATCTTTTTGTTGGATCGTACCGAGCGACCTGCCGTGATCGTGGAATGCGGTTTTCTTTCCAATCCGGAGGAGGCCGCCCGTATGCAAGACCCTCTCTATCAACAACAAATGGCATTCGCCATTTTCTGTGGGATTGTTCAATACGCACCGAATTTCGGAGCTATCTCGTAAAAAAAGCAGGTGACAGAATGGCTGAAAAGATCAAAAGCATCTATATATGCAGTGAATGCGGTCTGGAATCGCCCAAGTGGTATGGGCGTTGTCCCGGTTGCGGGGAATGGAATACGCTGAACAAAGAGATCCAGCGCCCTGCCACCCGAAATGCCGTTTCTGCCACCCGTGGTGCCGCCCGTGTGCAATCATTAGCCACCCTTGTCCCGGAAGGAGAACAGCGGTGTGAAACCGGACTCAAAGAACTCGACCGGGTACTCGGCGGGGGAATTGTCCGAGGCGGTCTGATGCTCATTGGCGGCGATCCCGGTATCGGAAAATCCACCCTGCTTTTGCAGATCTGCCAGTATCTCGGGCAGAAAATGAAGATTTTATACGTTTCCGGTGAGGAATCCGAACGTCAGATCAAGCTTCGTGCCGATCGGTTGAGGGTTACCACCGAGAATCTATATTTAATGTGCGAAACCGACGTTAACCTGATTTTAGATCAGGTACAGCAAGAAAAACCTGATCTTTTGATCATCGACTCGATTCAGACGGTCAGCTTATCCACCGTATCCTCGTCACCCGGCAGTGTTACCCAGGTGCGGGAAAGCACCAATGCGATAATGCACGCCGTCAAAGCGGCGGATATCCCCACCTTTATCGTCGGTCACGTTAATAAAGACGGCGCGATCGCCGGCCCGAAGGTTATGGAACATATCGTGGACTGTGTCCTGTATTTTGAAGGAGATCATCACAGCAGTTACCGTATTCTGCGCTGTATCAAAAACCGTTACGGTTCCACGAATGAAATCGGTATTTTTGAAATGGCGGATGACGGACTGTTGGAGGTCGAAAATCCCTCCCGGCTGATGCTGTCCGGACGGCAGGCGAATGTCAGCGGAACCTGTGTAGTGGCGACTATGGAGGGTACCCGCCCGATTTTGGCGGAGGTGCAAGGACTCGTTTCGCCGTCGGGACTTGCCAATCCCCGCCGTATGGCAACCGGCTTTGATAACTACCGGCTCTCACTATTGTTGGCCGTACTGGAAAAACGTGCCGGATACTTCTTTTCTACTTTGGACAGCTACATCAACGTGGTTGGCGGTCTCCGGCTGGACGAGCCGGCGGTGGATTTGGCGGTAGCGCTGGCGCTCATCACCAGCTTGAAGGATACCGTCGCCGATCCGAATATGATTGCTTTTGGTGAGATCGGACTGGCAGGGGAGATACGGGCGGTGAATGCGGCGCAAGCGCGTATTAACGAGGCCGCTCGCCTCGGGTTTACCAAGGTTATTTTACCGAACCACGGATTATCCGGCATAAAGGTGCCGGACGGGGTACAGGTGATCGGGGTGAATACCATTCGCGAAGCGTATGAAGCCGCGGTCAATAAGGGGTAATGTATGACCGAGAATCAGAAAAGTTTTATTACCTGGGTACTGGTGCTGCTGATGACGGTCGCCACCGTTTCGGTACTGGTATTCACCGTACCGGATTTGAGCGGTGTTAAGCGTATCGTTTACCGCGCAAATACCAATTCACCTGTTTCCCGCACCGTTGTCAAAACCGAAAAATCAAAAACAGAAGCAATCGTGAATGCCTATCCGCTGGACGTCAATACCGCTACGAAAGAACAGCTAATGGCGGTGCCGGGCATTGGAGAAACCTATGCCGATCGCATTATCAACTACCGTGAAGAGTATGGCGACTTCGATTCTTTGGACGAGCTTTTAAATGTTCAGGGGATTGGCGAAAAACGTCTTGAATCCTTTTCAGAGTATTTAGCCGTTATGGAATGATCACCCATCAAAAAAACAAATGATATAAAGGGGATAAATTATTATGAAGGTCACGCTCATTTCTCATTCTCCCGATCCGGAGCATATTTTAGCGGCCGCGGCACGGCTGTGTTATTCCGCTTCGGATATTTCTACCGTTATGGAGAATTTGACCCCGGAAAAAACCGCCGAATTTGTCAAATATCTGGCCGATCTCGGACACGAAAGCCCCATGGAACACGTTTCCTTTACCTTTGGTATCGAAGGGGTGTCCCGCTCGTTGCTCGCACAGATCACCCGGCACCGGATTGCCTCTTACAGCGTACAGAGTCAGCGGTACGTCCGGGAAAAATGCTTTGAATACGTCACTCCGCCGGAAATTGCCGCCGTCCCGGAGGCAAAAGCCCTCTTTGAGCAGGCCATGGAGCAGGATCAGAAGCAGTATGAGCAGCTGACCGCTATCTTAAAAGAGAAATACGTCCCGCAGTATATAGCGCAGGGAATGGATGAGAAAACCGCCGAGCGCACTGCGGAAAAGAAGGCGATTGAGGATGCACGGTTTGTGCTTCCCAACGCTTGCACCACTAAGATCATTATGACCATGAACGCCCGCAGTCTTTTAAATTTCTTCCACCACCGTTGTTGCAACCGTGCGCAGTGGGAGATTCGCGATCTCGCCGAGCAGATGTTCCGTCTGTGTTACGAGGTGGCCCCGCACCTGTTTGAAAAGGCGGGTCCTTCCTGTGTGAGCGGCCCTTGCTCGGAAGGGAAGATGACCTGCGGTAAAATGCTTGAAATGCGCGATCGCTACGCTGAATGGAAAGGGCTGAAATAATGGGAAAGCTTATCGTCATTGACGGTCTGGACGGTAGCGGAAAGACCACCCAGATCAATCGTCTGGGCGAATATCTCCAAAACAAGGGAATCCCTTTCCGGCAGATCTGTTTCCCGGATTATGATCAGCCCTCGTCAGCTTTGGTGAAGTTGTATCTCTCCGGCGCTTTTGGCAGTGAGGCCGGTAGTGTCAATGCGTTTGCCGCTTCCTCCTTTTATGCCGTTGATCGGTATGCGAGTTTTAAAAGCTTCTGGCAGGAAGATTATGAGAACGGCGTTCCGATCATTGCCGCCCGCTACACCACTTCTAATGCCATTCACCAGATGTCCAAGCTTCCAAAAAATGAATGGGATAACTTCTTAAAATGGCTTACACACTATGAATATGAATTGTTAGGGTTACCTCGCCCGGATAAAGTGATTTTCCTCGATATGCCGCCCGAAGTTTCCCAAAAACTGATGTCCGGTCGGTATCACGGTGATGAAAGCCAGAAGGATATCCACGAGCGGGACGTTCAGTACCTCAAAACCTGCCGCGAAAGCGCACTCTTTGCCGCCCGGCACGACAACTGGGAGGTTGTTTCCTGTGCAGATGGGGAAGAGGCGCTGCCTCTGGAAACCATCACCGGCCGGCTGATTGACATTTGCACCGATATTTTAGGATAAGGTGTATGGAAATGACTGTAAAGCCAATCAACTTGACAGAGGACAAACCCGCTTTATCAGCGCTATGGCGCACCGCTTTTCCCGAAGACGGGGCATTTGGCGATCTGTTTTTAAGCGAAGCGCTTCCACCGGCCGCCGGTTGGGGTTGTTACGTTGATGAACGGCCGGTATCTATGGCATTTCTTTTGCCGGCCGACCTGCATATTGGGGACAGCACCTTAAAAGCGCAGTACGTTTATGGAGTTGCCACCCTGCCTCAATACCGGGGGCGAGGGTATGCTTCCACCTTGATGAGCGCGCTTATTCAACACACGGATGCGGATATCTTATATCTCTATCCGGCGACGGACGAAGCGAAACGGTTGTATAAAAAACTCGGATATCGGGATGTTTTGCGCCGAAAAACGGTGGATTTTTGCTCAATTTCATCCGATTTTCCGCTGAAAAACCTTCGTTTTTATCCGTTTTCCGCTGAAAAATACGTCGATTTGCGGCAAAAATACCGACATAACACCGCTTTTTGCCATGCCGATTTTCCCGAAAAGCTTTTGAATATCCTTTTAGCAAATGCTGTTTTACTGGAGTTTGACAGCGGCTTTGCACTGATGCATGAGAATGAGAATAACTGTATTCTATCCGAAGTTATCACCATAGAAACGCTTCTGCCCGCTCTGTTATCCGCTCTTCACGATTTGAGGCCGGACAAGCGGATACAAGCCCGCTTACCCGGTGGGACGGAAGGGGCCGGTATGCTGCTACCCTTGACCGAAAAAGGGCGTTCACTCACCGATTCTTTCCAATCGATCGCCTTTGGCGGTCCGCTATTTGACCTGTAAGGAGGAATGTTCCTGTGATCTATCTGTTTTTGGCCGACGGCTTTGAAGAGATCGAAGCGCTGACGACGGTGGATATTTTGCGCCGTGCCGGGCTTTCGGTTACCACCGTCGGGGTGGGGAACCGAGAGATTACCGGCTCGCACAATATCACGGTGATTGCCGACCTTGTTGACACCGAACTCACTGATTTTTCGGATGCCACCGCCGTGATTCTGCCGGGCGGTCTTCCCGGAACCACCAATCTCGCTGCTTCTAACACGGTGAAAGCCGCTTTAGAATACGCCGCTAACCATCCGGATATCCTCATTGCCGCTATCTGTGCCGCTCCGTCGGTATTGGGAAAATTGGGTCTGTTACAGGGCTTAAAAGCTACCTGCTACCCCGGTTATGAGCAAGCTCTTGCAGGAGCCAAGGCGACCGGGAATGCGGTGGAACGGGACGGTCGGGTCATTACCGGCAAGGGAGCCGGAGTGACCGTGGATTTTGCCCTTACCATAGTTTCTGCCCTTTGTTCCGATGAAAAAGCCAAATCTTTGAAAGAAGCGATGCAATGCAGGTAAAAGACATTCGCCCGATCAAATCCGCTCTTCGTGAGAAGTATAAGCGGATGCGACTCGATATGGCGCCTCAAGTGAAAGCTGAAAAGGATCGGCAGATCGCCGACAGAGTGTGCCGGTTGTGGCAGTATCGCCAAAACACGGTTTTATTGACCTACGTATCCACCCCCATCGAGGTGGATACCCGGGCGTTAATTACTCGCGCCTTAAACGACGGAAAGCGGGTGGCGGTACCCCGTTGTGTCCCGGATACCCGGTCGATGGAATTTTACTTTATCGATAGTTTGGATGATTTAGAGCCGGGGGCATTCGGTGTGTTGGAGCCGAGGCCCGATCCGCAAAAAAAGGTGACCGATTTTTCACGCGGTCTTTGCCTGGTGCCTGCCTTCTCGTATGATTGGGACGGATACCGACTCGGTTACGGAAAAGGGTATTACGACCGCTTTTTATCTCACTTTGAAGGGAATATCGTCGGAATTTGTTACAGCGAATGTATCCAGCCCAATCTCCCGCACGGACGGTATGACCGCGCAGTGGAGTTGCTGGTGACCGACTCATTTTTACGTCGCATTTTACAAAACCGAAAGAGGGGGGATCGTTTTGGCCGGTAATTTTCAAGAGCTTCTGAAGAAGGCGGAAGATGAAAAGCGTGCAAAACTCGGTTTGCCGCCGCTTGAGGACGAAGACCCCGTTCCTTCCGAACAGCCGGAAGCGGAAAGCCCGATAGAGGAAGTTGAGCAGAAAGAGGAGGAAACTCCCCCTGCTCGCCATGCTACCAAAAAAGAAAAGGGTCAATACGGTTTCGTACGTGGACTATTTTCTTTTGTGCTTATTTTGGCTGTCTGCGGCTCTTTAGCATACCTGCTGGTAGCCGGTGTGCTGGATTTTATTGCGCTCAATAAATCGGATAGTAAGGTAGACGTGGAAATTCCCAGCGGTTCTTCCACGGCGAGTATTGCCGCCATTCTTGAAGAAAATGATCTGATCGATCAGCCGCTTTTGTTCCGTCTGTATTCCCGTGTGAGCGGTAAAGACGGCTCCTATCAGGCGGGTACATACAGCTTATCTGCCGATATGGGATATACCCAGATCATGGCGGTCATCATTGCTGGCAACCCCCGTGAGACGGTGGACGTTGTCATCCCAGAGGGGTATCGCATCACCCAAATCGCCGCTTTACTGGAGGAAAAAGGGGTTTGCACCAGCGCCGATTTTTATGATGCGCTTATTAACGAAACCTACGATTTTGATTTCTTTAACACCATTCCACAGTCCAGTGACGGCGGGGTGTACGAAGGGCGGATCTACCGCCTGGAGGGATATCTGTTCCCGGATACCTACAACTTCTATACCGAAAGCTCCGGTAAAACGGTCATCAACAAGATGCTCGCAAACTTCGACAGTAAAATTACGGTAGCGATGAAGTCGGCGATGCAATCCAAGGGGCTTACCCTGGATGAGGTGGTCGTTATGGCCTCTGTCGCCCAGCGGGAAGCCGCTTCGGATACCGAAATGCCGAAGGTGACCCGAGTGCTGTACAACCGTTTAGAGAGCAGTTATACCCGCTTGGAATGTGATGCTACCGGCGATTACGTCGCCGATCTGCTGCCCAATACTCAGAACCTGGAAGCGATCAGCAATGCCTATAACACTTATAAGCGGTTCGGTTTACCGGCCGGTGCTATCTGCAATCCGGGACTCAAAGCAATCGAAGCGGCTATTTATCCTTCCGAGGATGAGAATATTAAAAAATGCTTCTATTTTGCCAACGATACTAAGGGAAACACCTATTATTCCAAGACCTTCGCGCAACATGAAGCGATCTGCCGCCGGTATAAAATCGGCGCCTACGGATGATGCGCCCGGAGGTTTTAGCCCCGGCAGGAGATCGGGAATGCTTAGACGCGGCACTCTTATACGGAGCGGATGCTGTATATCTGGCGGATACCTCTTTTGGTATGCGCGCCGCTGCCGAAAACTTTGACCGTGACCAACTGAAATCCGCCATTGAGCAGGTGCATGCGGTCGGGAAAAAGGTGTATATTACCTGCAATATACTGCCCCGTAATTCGGACGTGTTGTCACTTCCGGAATATCTTCGGTATCTCGATCAGTTGTTACCGGACGGGTTGATTGTCGCCGATCTCGGGGCAATAGTTTTAGCAAAAAAATACGCACCCCGTATTCCGCTTCACGTTTCCACTCAGCTTGGAGTGGTAAATTACGAAACCGCACGTGCGCTTTACGATATGGGAGCGAAACGGGTGGTGTTGGCACGGGAATTGTCCTTGGAGGAGATTCGGGAAATCCGTGCTAAAACTCCAAAGGAACTGGAACTGGAAGCGTTTGTGCATGGGGCTGTTTGTATGTCGGTATCCGGTCGATGCGTGCTATCTAACTATCTTACCGGGCGGGATGCCAATCACGGTGCCTGCACCCAGCCGTGCCGCTGGAAATACGACGTGGTAGAACCGCACCGAATCGACAAACCGATGACGGTGGAGCAAACCGAGGACGGCACCTATATTTTCAACGCTTATGATCTCAATATGCTTCCGCATATCGCCGCTTTAGCGGATGCCGGCATTTCCTCCTTTAAAATTGAGGGACGTGCCAAAGCCGCTTATTATACCGCGGTGATTACCAACGCTTATCGTGCGGCGGTGGACGGGTACGTTTCCTCCGGCTACCCCTCGGATTATCTTCCGGAGGATTGGGTGGTAGCGGAAGCGGAGAAGGTCAGCCACCGTCCGTACGGTACCGGTTTTTATTTCGGTATGCCGCACCAGAACACCGAGTCCGGCGGTTATATCCGAAAGTACGCTGTGGCCGGGGTGGTGGAAGGATACGAAAACGGATATTTATTGGTTGAACAGCGAAATCGTTTTTTTGTGGGGGACACCCTGGATATTCTTGTCCCCGGAGAAAAGCCGTTTCTCTTTCCCTGTGAGCGGTTATACAATGGGGAAAGGGAAGAAATCCAGTCGGCGCCTCACGCGGCAATGAAGCTGAAAATCCCCTTTGAGCATCCACTGCCAAAAGGCAGTATTCTTCGTGTGAAGCTTGCCGATCGTTAAATATTGGTTTAAAATCCCGCCGATATGGGTAAAATAACCCGTGGAAGGCGGGATTTTTCTATGAAAAAACGTGTATGGCTGTTTTACGGATGTATATTTTCCACCCTATGTGCGCTAGCTTTTCGGATTTTTACCTTATCCGATCAATACCTTATCCGGGCGGCAGGACAGCAATCGACCGTAACGGTTACTGTAGCCAACACCCGCGGCAGCATCTACGATCGTAACCAAAAACCGCTTGTCAACGGCTCTACCGAATACCGCGCCGCTGTTACCTCTCATCCTAAAGCGATAGCCGCACTTTCCGGCGTTCTGGAAAATGATGACTTTGAAAATATGAGTCAAATGCTTCAAAACGGACGACCGGCAGTGGTAACCCTTGAAAAACTTGCCGCGGGGGAAGGGATTTCATTATTTCAGGTGCCGATGCGATACGAAGAAAGGGTATTAGCTCCGCATCTTTTGGGATACATCTCAGGGGATGAAAGCGAGGGCTTGACCGGGCTGGAAGCTACCTTTGACACTCTTTTAACCTCTTATAACGGTGTGGCTTCGGTATCCTATACGGTGGACGCTAACGGAAAACCGCTTCAAGGGGTATCCCCGAAAATCACCAATATCACCAAAAATTCAAATGGCGGAATATGTTTAACCATTGATGCGGATATTCAGGAAATTACCGAAGATATTGCCGCAAAATATATCCGCAAAGGTGCCGTAGTGATTATGGATCCGGAAAGCGGAGAAATTCTGTCGCTGGCAAGTTTGCCCACCTTTCATCCGGGAAAAGTTGCCGACGTCCTTCAGGACCCGGATTCCCCTCTGCTCAACCGGGCCTTATGTCGGTACAACTGTGGGTCGGTGTTTAAAATCGTTTCTGCGGCCGCCGCTTTGGAATCCGGAATATCCACCAATACGGCTTTTGATTGCGCCGGGCACATTACTGTCGGGGATACGGTGTTTCACTGTCACCAGCGGCTGGGACACGGAAATATGACCATGCCAACCGCTTTTGCCTATTCCTGCAACAGCTATTTTATACAGCTTATGAGAAAATCCGGCGGGGACAGTTTATGGCATCTGGCATCCCGTTTACAGTTCAATTCTCCAATATCCTTATGTGATGGGTTTCAAACTGAAAGTGCTACCTTGCCTCCGCAAAACGCCTTACAATCTCCGGCGGTACTCGCAAACTTATCCTTTGGACAAGGTGAACTCACCGCTACTCCCATTCATATCGCTCAACTGGTGGCGGCTATTGCCAACGGCGGCAAACTGGTAAGTCCCCATATCGTCAAAGGATACGTTGATGAAACCGGCAGTTTTTCGGAAAATACTGCTATCTCTGCCAACCAACAGTTTTTTTCCGAAACCACCGCTTCTTCTTTACAAGAAATGAT
Organism: Clostridia bacterium; assembly: GCA_017442265.1. Lineage (GTDB taxonomy): Bacteria > Bacillota > Clostridia > Oscillospirales > Acutalibacteraceae > URNF01. Next base: position 21,629 of record JAFSAC010000032.1, read on the forward strand.
GAGTGGCGTGTTGGATGAAGGAGGAACCGGGTATGCCGGCAGACCGTTATTCGGAAAGGCCGGTGCCAAAACCGGGACCGCCGAAACCGGCTGGGAGCGGGGAGAAGGGGAGAAGTACCCTGTGGTTCAAAGCTGGTTTGCCGGGTATTATCCGGCTGATAATCCTCAATACGCTATTGTCGTTTTAGCCGAAAACGCGGATAACACCGGGGCTAAAACTGCTCCGGTTTTCAAAGAAATCTGTGATCGACTGTATCAAATGGATGAGCAATAAAAAAACCGCCCGGTTAGTATGTAAAGTTGTTTTGCTTTACATAAAATCGAGCGGTTTTTGATTGAATTTTTCAAGATTAGGAGTCCTTTTTATCAGTTTTCTCCGCATTTTCGGTGGATTTTGGAGAAGGTCGCATATGAACTTTGGAAAGCGGATTCGCTTCGGAAGCATCCCGGATCTGCTGATTGGATATGTGGGTATAGATCTCGGTGGTGCCCAGATTTTCGTGTCCCAAAATATCCTTCAACACACGAATATCCACGCCGCCTTGCTGATACATAAGGGTTGCCGCCGTATGGCGCAGTTTATGGGTAGAGAGTTCATCGGCGCCAACCTGTTTTAAGTAATTTTTCACGATATAGTGAACTCCCTGCAGTGAAAGCCGGCGCTTGGTATGACCCAAGAACAAGGCATCCCGATCAACCACTCCATCGCGCGGACGAACCTTTAAATAGGCGGAAATCGCGTCCTGGCACGCTTGATTGAGGTATAAAATGCGTTCCTTACTGCCTTTACCGCGAATACGCAAGGTGTGATCATCCTGAATATCACGGAGATTGATGCCGACAAGCTCAGCACGTCGCAGACCGCAATTTAGTAGTAAGGTGAGCATACAGTAATCGCGTTCGGAATGCTCGTTACTGGCCGCCTTAAGCAATTCTAAGGATTGCTCTAAAGAAAGGTATTTTGGCAAAGTTTTTGGCACCTTCGGGGTGCTTAAATTCCGTGCCGGATTGGTTTCAAGGAGATGCACGTTCTCGGTCAAATAATTGAAAAAACGCCGTAAGGACGAGGCCTTACGTGCCCGAGTGGTGTTGGAATTACTGCGCTCGGAACGGGCATAATTCATAAACTCGTAGATATCATTCAAGGTAACGGTGCGAAGCAATTCAATGTCAACATCGTCAATCGGAATTTCATCCTCCGGCATATCATGGGGGACAAGAGCACGCTGTTGTTTTAAAAACCGGAAAAAGGTGCGAAGATCAATAAAGTATTCATTCACCGTGTTAGCGGCTCGTCCTTTAATGGTTTCCATATACCCGAGAAATCCTTTCAGAATCTCCGGGGACTGTGCAAAATAGTCACGGTTCACAAATCTTCACCTCGCATCTCTTGTTATTCCGTGAAACTGTTTCACGGAATCGAGTGTTCGCGGAAAGGGGAAAGCGAATCAAAAGGAATATTAGGCAACATCCGATTATCCCTAAGCCCACAGGACAGCAGGTAAGGGATTGGTAAGGATATAACAAATCTGACCTTTCATCACTATTTGTATTATAAATCATCTCATAGCTTGATTTCAATATATTTTCAAGAATATTCGCGCTGAATTCCGATTTTACGATTTTACTGAAAACTGTAAAATACCAGCGCTGCTCTGGAGCGTTTTTAAATATTTAAAACGTACCGGAGGTATGTTGGAACAAAATAAAAATGATCGCTATTTTTGTATTTTTAAGAAAAACCAAGATAATAGGAAAAATAATTAACCAAAACAGAACGAAATAAGATTCATTATAAAAGTAAGATATAGAATATTGGTTAGCGAACAATGCGGTAAATTAAAATGGAAAATGAGCTTGATCGGGGAAATCTGGATAATTAGGTGATCCCGGGCTGTTTTCCTATAGTTAGCCAATTTTTCCCATTTCCCGTCCCCCGAACTATACAAAATATTCATTTTGTATAGTTTTAAGTATTTTTAGGGGGTATGCCCCGTTCAGGATATTTGAGATTATTTATCTCCTTGTTACTTAATAACAAATTATATTGTCCGTTATAAAGGATTGAAAGATAAAAACAAGGTGGGTACAAATAAAAAACTTTTTTGAAAATACAAGTTTTAAGGAGAGGATAAAAAGTCATCCTCTCCTTTTCCCTATCATTATCAATTTTTAGAAACCAGTCCCTCGGACAGGAGGCGCTGGGCGGCGGACATTACGCCGATCTTACCGGCATGGTATTGCAGACCGCCTTGCAGGAATACTGCATACGGGTCGCGAAGCGGCGCATCCGCCGACAGTTCGATAGACGCACCCATAGTAAAGGTGCCGGCCGCCATAATCACTTCACTATCATAGCCGGGCATATCCGACGGTTCAGGGGCCACAAAGGAATCGATCGGCGAACCCGCCTGCAAACCGCGGCAAAAGGCAATCAGCGCATCCGGGTTTTCCAGATACAGGGTCTGGATGATATCGGCGCGCGGATCCAGAGCACCCGGCACCGCTTTATACCCCATTTGTTCAAACAGCGCCGCCGCAAAGGTGGCGGTTTTCAGCGCTTCGCCTACTACGTGCGGTGCATAGAAAAGGCCCATAAACAGCGAGCGGTTATGCCCTAAGGAAGCGCCGATCTCCCGGCCGAGTCCCGGGGTGGTCATCCGATAGGAACAGCGTTCCACCAGCTCATGCTTGCCACAAATATAACCGCCATTTTCGGCAATGCCGCCGCCGGCATTTTTGATAAGAGAACCGGCCATAAGGTCAGCGCCAACCGAGGTCGGTTCGTGCTCCTCAACGAACTCGCCGTAGCAATCGTCCACAAAAATCACCACGTCCGACCGAACCGAGCGGACCGTTTTTACAATTTCACCGATAGCGGCAACCGACAACGAAGGACGGGTGTCATACCCTTTGGAGCGCTGAATATGTACCACACGGATCGCAGGGTCTGCTTTCAGTGCTGCGGCGATACCCGCCAGATCCGGCGTGCCGTCAGCGGTTAAGGAAACTTCCGAATAGCCAACCCCCATTTCGGTCAGCGAACCGGGATTTTTCTCGTTGATACCAATCACCGAATGAAGGGTATCATACGGACGGCCGGTCGCCGCCAAAAGAACGTCTCCCGGTTTCAGAACTCCAAAAAGTGCGATGCCGATCGCGTGGGTGCCGGAGAGAATACTATGGCGAACCAGCGCGTCTTCGGTTTCGAAAACATCGGCAAACACCTCTTCCAGTTTGTCCCGTCCCCGGTCGTTATAGCCGTAACCGGTGGTGGCGGCAAAATGGCTTTCGCTCACCCCGTGACGGATAAAGGCAGCCAGCACCTTTTGCTGGTTGTATTCGGCAATACGCTCAATTTCCGAAAAGCGGGTTTTCACCTGTTCTTCGGCCGTTTTTGCCCATTCGGTCAGTTTATTATCAAAATCAAAAAAATTCATACTCTTCCCTCTTTATTTCATCTCAAAAGAATAAATTGTTGCTTCGGTTATAAATCCGAGGGTTTGATACAATCGTTCCGCCGCCGAATTTTTGGGAGAAATCAAAACCGCTTTCTGCGGGTTTTCTTTCAATATCTTGGAAGAAAGTCCCAAAACACACCGTCCGGCCAATCCCTGTCGGCGATATTCCGGCAAGGTACACACCCCACCGATCACCGCCGTATGTTCACATTCCGCCACCGTCATTGCGGCTGACACCGGTTGATCGTCAAAACGAATAGCCGCCATGTGACAAAGGCCGTGGCGCAAGCGGTGAGAGATGTCCACGTACCACCCATCAAACGGCGGAGCGTTGTCTCCAAAAGCCGCTTGCAGAACTGGATAGACCTCCCGCGGGGATAGTTCGCACAGATCATCGGCGGGAGGCGGTGGCGCCATTCCCAAACGCATCACCGAGCGACAGGTGACCGAAAATCCCGGTTCATTTGATAGCCATTCGCCTATCTCTTTTTCAACCGTTAAGGTCATTATATCCGTACGCATATGGATAAAGGTGATCCATTCCTCGGCATCCGCTTTGGAACAAAACAAAACAGCGTGTCCGTCTAAAATCGACAGAACATTTCCCTTTTCGTCACCGTAAAACGGCGCAAAAGCCGTCCCGGTGCCGTAAGCCAAGGCACGGGAAAGAATGAATACCGAACAATAGGTGGACGGCAAAAGGGGAAGTTCTCTCCCCTCTTCGTACAGAAAAATCATTCCGGTAACACCTCAATCAGCTTGTTTAACAAGGTTTCGGTGTCACACATATCCTGCATTGACAGCACGCAAGACGGCGAATGGATATACCGGCAAGGTAAGGACACCGCCGCCACCCGAACACCGCCTGCCGTACGCTGAATCGCCCCGGCATCGTTACCACCGGCAACGGTGGTTTTGGTTTGATTCGAAATACCGGCATCATCAGCTAATGTGCGGATTTGCCGATATAAATCGTGGTCATACAAGGTGGATTTATCCATAAAGGATACTACGGGACCAAAGCCAACGCGGCACACCTGTTTTTCTGGCGGGACATCAGCAGAATCCGCCGCCGTGGTCGCATCCACAATCACGGCGATGTCCGGCTGTATAGCAAAAGCAGCAGGACCGGCACCGCGCAAACCGACCTCTTCCTGCACGGTAAAGGCCAGGGTGATATCATAAAGCGGCACCGAGGCGGCCAAGGAGAGCAGTAAAGCACAGCCGGCACGGTCATCCAGTGCCTTCCCCCGTACCAAATCCTGCATCTCGCTGAAATCCATGTCAAAAGCCGCCACATCGCCCGGAGAAACCAGCTTTTCTGCCTCTTCCAGACTATTGGCACCAATATCAATCAGCAAATCAGCAACGTCCGGCAACTTTTCCTTTTCTTTTTTACTGCAAAGGTGAACAGCTTTACAGCCGATAACTCCCCGTTGTTCCCCAATTCGGACACGGCGGCCGAGTAAAACACCCGTATCGATACCGCCGACCGGGGAAAAATGCAGAAATCCGTCCTGTCGGATCGAGGTGATAATCAAACCAACCTCATCCATATGAGCCGCCAGCATCAGTGTTTTTTTCGGTCTATTTTGACCGCGCAAGGTGCAAAGGATGTTCCCCAAACGATCCACCGTTATCTGCGGTTCAGCGGGGGATTGTTTCAGTTGGGCAAGGATGAAATCACGTACCGTCTCTTCCCTTCCGGAAATTCCGTCCAGTTCCGACAACACTTTCAAGGCTTGTTTCAAATCGGTCATTTCAGAACACCCCCTCGGCCAGCATAGCGGCCATAAGCTCGCCGACGGCGACAATATCGCCCGTATCCACCGTTTCCACCGGCGTGTGCATATACCGCAGGGGAATGGATAAAAGAGCGGTCGGAATTCCGTTTTTCGAGATGGTAATCACATCCGCATCGGTGCCGGTTTTACCGCCTACCACCTCAGTTTGATGCCGAATCGCCTGCCGTTTAGCGAGGGTTAATGCGGCATCGGACAGTTTTCGGTCAAGGGTGGGGGCGATTCCAATCATAGCGCCCTTACCGAGTGTGCCACATTCCTCGGGCTTGGCATCCGGTGTATGAGCAAAGCTGACGTCGGTGACGATTGCCGCTACCCCTTCCGACGTGAAAGCGCCGGGGATAGCTCCGCGACAACCCAGTTCCTCACCGGAAGCAAACAAAACACGAACGGTATAAGGAGAATCCTTATCCTTCAATAAAGAGAGCGCGTACAGCACCGCCACCATACCGGCGCGGTTATCCAGCGCCTTTGAGATCACCCGCCCGTCTTTCAACACGGTAAAATTCGGCACAAAGGAAATACGATCGCCGACATGCACCGCCGCTTTCGCATCTGTAGCACTCATACCAATATCCACACGCAGTGCATCCGCAGACAGCGGTGTATTCTCATCCTCTTTCTTTTTCAGGTGAGGCGGTACCGTGCAGAAAACACCGCACAACGGATGCTTACCCCAAACAATGACCGGGGCGGCGGCTAAACATCGCAGATCCACCCCGCCACAGGGAGATACCCTCAAGAAACCAGCATCATCCACTTCGGTCACGATAAAACCGATTTCATCTATGTGGGCTTCGAGAAGAACCACCGGGGCATCCGCCCGTTTCGCCGGAATGGTAGCAATTACATTGCCACTGACGTCGATTAAAATGTCGTCGGTATACAGGTGCAGCAGTTCCTTCGCTACCTCGGTCGTTTCATGTAATCCGTTCACTCCGGCGCTCCGGCAGAGTGCCTGCAAAACAGAGGTGATATATTCATTCGCCACCGTGTTCTCCCCTTTCGGTGAAAATACTTCTATCAAGGTAATAGTATACTGTTTTTTTGCAAAAATATCAACTATTCTGCCGCTCTCAACCGCTAAAAAAAGAATAATCTTTTAAAAAATTATAAATACTGACAAAAACAGTTGCAGAAATATAAAATTAAAGGTAAAATAAATCTGTATTAACCATAGGAGGTGACGTATGTTCTTTTACGAAGGATATAGCTGTCCTGTTTGCGGGAAAGCATTTGATGAACGAGATGATATCGTCGTTTGTCCGATTTGCGGTGCGCCGCATCATCGGGATTGCTTCAAGCAGGAAGGACATTGTCATTACGAAGAAAATCACGGAACCGATCAACAATGGAGCCGTGAAAAATATGCAACAAAACAGGCAGAAAAAAACAATACTACCGCGGAAACGGTCGGTGCGAATCACACCTCCTTATCCCAAAAATGTCCCCGATGCGGACAGGAAAACCCCGAATTTGCGGAATTCTGTTTCCGCTGCGGTCACGATCTGGACGTGAAAGATTGGACAAGCAGAGAAAACCCGGCCTCACCGGCATCCGAGCAGTCTCCTCAGCCGCCGTTTGCTGGACAATACCGTGAATACCGTCCGTTTCAGGCGCCGCCCACCCCGCAAAATACCGTTCCGGACGATGCCGATCTTAACGGCATATCGGCTGATGAGTTTCGTCAATTCGTGGGTCAAAACGCCCATTACTATCTACCGCGGTTTTTAAAAATGGCAAAAACCAATTCCACCGTTAGCTGGAATTGGCCCGCTTTTCTGCTTACTCCATACTGGCTGTGGTACCGTAAGCAATATTTTGCCGGGGCGATTACCGCTTTTTTCCAGTTGTTCAGTACCGCGATCACCTCACTGTTTCTCTATGGGTTTTTAGGGTTGAATGGCGGAGCCGGTTATGAAGAGATCGTAAACGGGTTGATGCCGCTTATGAACAACCCCTCTGCCCTACGCTGGATCGCTATTCTCTATCTTCTTTCCTTTTTAGAAATCCTGATCCGTGTCATGTTTGGTTTGTTTGGCAATTACTTTTACTATTGCTCGGCTCGCCGACGGATTGGAACGTGGAAAGAAAAGCAATCCCTCTCCCCTTTATCAGCGCTCGGTGGCGGTTCCGTATTACTGGGTGCCATCGCCTATATCGCGTGTTATTTCTTATCGACGGTGATCAATTTTCTGTTTATATAACCAAACGAAAGGAAAAAGAACGCTATGAAAAAAATTCGCAAAGCCGTTATTCCCGCCGCCGGTCTCGGTACGCGGGTGCTCCCCATGACCAAGGTCATGCCCAAAGAAATGCTTCCGATCGTGGACAAGCCGGCCATTCAGTACATTGTGGAAGAAGCAGTACGAGCCGGTATCGAGGAGATCCTCATTATTACCAACCGCGGCAAAGGGATCATCGAAGATCACTTCGATCACGCGATCGAGCTGGAACAGCGTTTGGAGGCATCCGGCAAATTGCAGATGCTTGAGGAGGTTCGCCGGATCACCGATCTCGCGGATATTTCCTTCATTCGTCAAAAGGAAACCAAAGGTCTTGGCCACGCTGTTTCCTGCGCCCGCAGCTTTGTCGGTAACGAGCCGTTCGCGGTGCTGTACGGTGATGACGTCATCATCGGCGAGGATCCGGCCTGCGGTCAGCTTTGCCGTGCTTACGAGCAGTTCGGAAAAGGGGTCGTTGGCATCAAAGAGGTATCTCCCGAGCAGATTCTGAAATACTGTTCTTTGGCAGTGGAACCGCTGGGTGATCGGTTATTCAAGGTCAGCGATATGATCGAAAAGCCGCATCCGGATCAGATCATGTCCCTTTATTCCATTCTCGGCCGCTGTGTCCTGCCGCCGGAAATTCTGGATATTATCGATGAAACCCCGCCCGGCGCCGGCGGTGAAATTCAGCTTACCGATGCCATGATGACCCTCGCTAAAACCCAGGGTATGATCGGTGTGGATTACACCGGCACCCGATATGATATGGGCAACAAACTCGGCGTGATGCAGGCCACCTGTGAGGTGGCGCTGAGGCACCCCGAAATCGGCGAGGATTTCCGTGAGTACTTAAAATCTCTTGCCGCTACCCTGTAAACAAAAAAATCACCCGACAGAATCATTTCTGTCGGGTGATTTTTTTGTTTTAAATCAGCACATATCTTCCGGGTGGAAAACTTCATCAAATTTTTCAGCGGTCATAAAACCCAAAGCGATACACGCTTCCTTTAAGGAAATATTTTCCTCAAACGCTTTTTTTGCCGTTTTGGCGGCATTATCGTAACCGATATACGGATTGAGTGCAGTCACCAGCATCAAGGAGCGGTTTAAGTTCTCCTGCATCTTTTCACGGTTAGCGGTCAAACCTTTCAGGCAATTCTCATCAAAAGAGCGTATTCCGTCGGTAAGCAGGCGCACTGACTGCAGGAAGTTATAGATCAGCACCGGCATAAACACGTTTAGTTCAAAATTCCCCTGGGAGGCCGCCATACCGACCGCCACGTCGTTGGCAATCACCTGAACGGCTACCATAGTGAGCGCTTCACACTGGGTGGGATTCACCTTCCCCGGCATAATGGAGCTACCCGGTTCGTTTTCGGGAATATAAATCTCCCCCAGCCCACACCGAGGGCCGCTGGAAAGCCAGCGCACGTCGTTGGCAATCTTCATCAGATCCGCCGCCAGCGCCTTTAAAGCACCGTGAGCAAAGGTAAGTTCATCCTTCGCTGTCAAGGCGTGGAATTTATTGGGCGCGGTCACAAACTCTTTACCGGTTAAATCGGACACCTCTCCGGCCACCCTTTCGGCAAAACCGACCGGCGCGTTTAATCCAGTACCGACCGCTGTACCGCCAAGGGCCAGCTCTTTCAAGCCGTATAACGACCGGCGGAGCATCTCTTGAGCTTTCTCGATCATATTCCGCCAACCGCTGATTTCCTGGGAAAATTTGATCGGAGTGGCATCCTGGAGGTGGGTGCGACCGCTTTTGACGACATCGGCATTTTCCTCTTCCAGGCGTTTGAGGGTGGCAATCATCTGCTCCATGACCGGGAAAAGCTTATCCTCAATAGTGAGTACCGCCGCAATATGCATCGCAGTCGGAAAGGTATCGTTCGAGCTTTGTGACATATTCACGTGATCATTGGGGTGCAGAATCTTTTCGCCGGCAAGTTCATTGCCGCGGTTGGCGATCACTTCATTCAGATTCATATTGGATTGGGTGCCGCTTCCGGTTTGCCAGACAACCAGCGGGAAATGATCGGTAAGTTCCCCTTTGATCACTTCATCGCACGCTTGCTCGATCGCCAAAAGACGCTTTTCCTCCAGTTTTCCGAGCTTAAAATTAGCTCGAGCGGCCGCTTTTTTCAAAACGCCAAAAGCGTGGATGATCTCGAGCGGCATCTTTTCATTGCCGATCTTAAAATTCTCAAAACTGCGCTGGGTCTGAGCACCCCAGTACCGATCCTCCGGCACCTGCATCTCCCCCATGGAATCTCGCTCGATCCGATAGGCCATTCGATTCAACCTCCCAATCGCGGTATAAAAACGAAAAGGCGCCTGTTACAGGCGCAGTTTCGTCCAGAGATCACGCTGCAGATTGTTGGTGGTCTGATCCAGCGTGATAAAGGTTTCGGTTTTCTTAATCACCGATTCCGGCGGATAGAACATCGGGTCGCCTGAAATAGCGGGATCCAGCTGTTTTTTCGCCTCGGTGTGCGGGGTGGAATAACCGATATATTCGGCATTCGCTTTGGCCACGTCGGTGCGGCACATAAAATTGATGTACTGCTCCGCTTCGGCCTTATGCGGGGAATTCTTCATAATGCACATCGCATCTACAAAGAGGTTGGTACCCTGATCCGGCACGAAATAGCCGATATCGCTGTTTCCGTCCTCGCGGTAGATCATCAACGCACCGTCGCCGGAATAGTAAGGGGCAATATACCCTTCTTCATTGATCATCTTCTGGAAGATCTGGTCCATATAGTAGCCCTGAAGCAGTGGCTTTTGCTTGACCAGTTCGTCATACGCCTGACGGATTTCCGCTTCATTGGTGGTATTCATCGAATAACCGCATTTTTTCAATGCAATGGCAAACGCGTCACGCGGATTATCAAACATAAAGATCTTACCGCTGTATTTCTCATTCCAGAGCAGGTCCCAGCCGGCCTTCAGATCCTCTTCTGCCACGTATTTTTTGTTATAGAAGATACCGACTGTACCCCAGGTATACGGTACCGAATACTTGTTGGTCGGATCGTAAGCGAGGTTCTTATACGCCTCGTCGATATACTGATAGTTCGGGATATTGTCAAAATTAAGTTCAGCGAGCATCCCTTCCTCAATCATCCGGCCTACCATATAATCAGACGGAAACACGACATCGTATTCCGCCGCACCGGAGGATAAGAGGGTGTACATCGTTTCGTTATTCTCAAAGGTGCGATAGTTGACACGGATGCCGGTTTCCTTTTCAAACAACTTGTTCACGTCCAGAATCTCGTCGTCAATATATTCGCCCCAGTTATACACGTTAATGGTGACGGTGCCGTCATCCCCCGCACAACCGCCAAACATACCAAAACAGAGTGCAAAAACTAAAAGCCATGCCCATTTTTTCATTTCTCAATCCGCCTTTCAAAAATACTAATTATATTTTTCTGCCTTTTTTGGAGGCATCCCGGATCTGCGCCACGTTCACCAAAATCAGCAGCAACAGCACCGCTAAAAACATCAAGGTAGACAGCGCGTTAATTTCCGGGGTCATCGGTTTTTTGGTCATTGAATACACAGTAACCGGCAATGTCTGCGCGGTAGAACCGGCATTAAAATAGCTGATGACGAAATCGTCCAGCGACATAGTAAACGCCATAAGCGCTCCGGTCAGAACGCCGGGGAAAATTTCCGGGAGCACCACCTTGAAAAAGGCAGAAACCGGCGGACAACCGAGATCCACCGCCGCTTCATACAAATGGCGGTTCATCTGCCGCAGTTTCGGCATCACCTGCAGTACCACGTATGGGATACAGAAGGTAATGTGCGCCAGCAGGAGAGTGAAAAACCCGGGGCGCAACAAACCGGTCATACGGAAAACAAAGACAAACATCAGCATCATAGAGATACCGGTCACGATCTCCGGGTTCACCATGGGAATGTTATTCACCGCTAAGAAGGTCTGGCGTAGTTTCCGGTTCATCCCGTGAATGCCGATCGCCGCCAACGTCCCAATAACGGTGGAAATGACCGCCGCCAAAATGGCAACCGTCAGGGTGACCTTCAGCGACTCTAAAATCAGTTCGTTTTCAAAGAGATCAGCATACCATTTTAGTGTAAAGCCATTCCACTTTACGCGATTGCGGGAATTGTTAAAGGAGAAAACAACCAATACCGCGATCGGCGAATACAAAAACAGGAAGATGAGGGCGGTATAAATGCGGGACAGGGTTTTCATGCCATCATCCCCCCTATCGTTTCCTCATCGTTATCCACCTTACGGGTGAACGCCATACAGAGTAACATCAGGATCATCAGCACCAGAGAAAGCGCGGCGCCGAGATTATAGTTAGAAGCGCTACCGACAAACATCGCTTCGATAATATCCCCGATCATATAATTTTTCCCGCCGCCAAGCAGTTTGGAAATAACGAAGGTGCTGACCGCCGGAACGAACACCATAGTAATCCCCGAAACGATACCGGGGGTGGAGAGCGGCAGAATAATACGGCGGAAAACCTCAAAATGATTACAGCCAAGATCACGGGCGGCTTCAATCACCCGATCGTCCATTTTCGCCATGACCGAATACAATGGCAGTACCATAAACGGCAGGAAGTTATATACCATACCGAGTACGATCGCTCCGGAGGTGTTGATCATATTGAAATGCAGACCGAAGAGTCCGAAAAACTGGTTCAAAAAGCCGTTTTCTTCCAAAATGGACATCCACGCATAGGTACGAAGCAGGAAGTTCATCCACATCGGGATCATCACAATCATCACCATAGTCTGCTGTACCCGTTCGGTGGAGCGGGCAATAATAAAGCTGAGCGGATAAGCCAGCACCAGACAAATGACCGTTGCGATCGCTCCTAAATAAATGGAGGATAAAAACGGCTTAGCATAATTGCGGATCTCCAGAATGTTCGCCAAGGTAAATTGACCGTCGGGATCGGTGAATGCAAAATACACCACAATCGCCATCGGAACGATGGTAAAAATCAGCATCCACAGACCAAACGGGGCCGCGGCGGATTTTGATCTCATCGTTCCTCCGCCTCCTCACCGGTCAGTGCGGCTTCCGGGTCGGCCATTTCGTCAAACTCCTCCGAATAGGAGCTGTAATCACCGAACATGCCGGAATATTCGGATTTCTTCATAATATGGATATCTTCCGGGTTAAGCTTAATGCCAATGGTACGGTCCACGTCATAAAAATCGGTAGTCTGGATCATCCATTTGAACCCTTTGAAATCCACAATGGTTTCATAGTGGACGCCCTTAAAGGTAACGCTGGTAACCGTTCCGACCAGATCCCCCTTGATCGGTTCCACAATATCGATATCCTCCGGACGGATCACCACGTCCACCGGCTCGTTCGGTTCAAACCCGGAATCAAGACAGGAGAATTTCCGGCCGAAAAATTCCACCAGATAGTCGGACAGCATCACACCGTCCAGAATATTACTTTCCCCGATGAAATCCGCTACAAAAGCGTTGGTGGGTTCGTTATAAATATCCTGCGGGGTACCGATCTGCTGAATTTTACCGCTGTCCATAACCACCACGGTGTCGGACATCGACAACGCTTCTTCCTGATCGTGGGTCACGTAAATGAAGGTGATCCCGAGCCGCTTTTGAATATTTTTCAATTCCGCCTGCATATCCTTACGGAGTTTCAGGTCGAGAGCGGCCAGCGGTTCATCTAACAACAGCACCCGCGGATGAATCGCCAGCGCACGGGCGATCGCCACCCGCTGCTGCTGACCGCCGGAAAGGGTGTTGACACTGCGTTTTTCAAAGCCGGTCAGGTTTACAAGCCGCAACATCTCCTCCACCCGTTCCCGGATCTCTTCCTTCTTCATTTTACGTACCTGCATACCAAAAGCGACGTTATCAAATACGTTTAGATGCGGAAAGAGTGCATAACGCTGAAAAATAGTGTTGACCGGTCGCTTGTGCGGCGGAAGATCGGTCACTAATTGATCATCAAAAAAAACACTTCCGCTGTCCGGTTTGAGGAAGCCACCGATGATGCGCAGGGTGGTGGTCTTTCCACAGCCGGAAGGACCGAGCAGGGTCACAAATTCCCCGTCGGAAATTTGCAGATCCAGATTTTGCAGCACCGATTGGTCGTCAAACGACACAGAAATGTTTTCAAGACGAATAATATTTTTGCTATCCATATAGATGCATCCCCCTTTGCGGTAAAAAGTTTCTTGCGGGGTGTGATGTATGTCATCACGCCCGGCTGCATGAAACCGCAACAACATGGGACAGCGCCCTCCGCAAAGGGTTTTTCACAATCTGTAAAAGACTGCGGCGCCGCTTGGTTGTCACTGATCGGTTCTTTGCACAGATGCATGTTTGCATAGAATTTCACCATACAAACAACTTATTACAATATAGAGAGTTTTTACTGAAATGTCAAGATTTTTTCTAATTTTTCCGAAAAATACGGCTGATTTTGCCGCCATTTATAAAAAATTGTCATTTTTTCTCAAAAATGCTCCTTTTTCCTTTGTTTTTCTCTTTGTCCTTCTCCCCTCTTACGGTTATAAAAACAGCCGGTTATTCGTATGATGAAACGATAACGATGACAACAAAAGGAGAACGAATCATGGAGAAAGAGAAATCCCCTATTTCGGTTCAAGAAATGATCGAGCGGTACAACCGCGAACTTATGGAATTTCGGGAAAAGCACGCCGCTGCCCGTCCGGTTTCCGCCACCGTTCCGGCGGAAAATCCCCTGGACATAAGCTTCCCAATGCCGGATGTTGAGCGCGATTTAGAGGCGATGCGCGTGGAGAACCAGACCGCGGCTGAACTGGAACTCGAACCGGGTGAAATGGTCGTCCCTCCCGGCACCAATTCGGTTGAAACCGTACCGTCCGACCCCATTCAAAGTCCTACTGAAACAGCCGCAACCAACGCCTCCGGACAGGATATGTCACTTGGCTATCTGCGGGTGGCGGTCACCACCGGCCGAGGGACCATTCCGGTCAGAAACGCTCAGGTGATCATCACTCGTGTGGTTGACGGCAACGAGCTTTTAGAACAAGCCGACCGCACCGACAGCAGCGGGGTAACCCCTCTCTTTACTCTTCCGGCGGTCAGCAGTGTCTATTCTCAGTCCCCGGAAAACGGAAATCCCTATACCTACTACACCGTTTACGTTCGGGCTGACGGTTTTTATCCCGTTCAGCTCAAGGAGGTGCCGCTATACGGCGGAATCACCTCTCTTCAGCCGGTGGACCTAACTCCGGTTGCCGAGGGCGGCGACCCCAACCGGGAAACCACCATTACCGAAGGTGCACCCGAAAACTTATAAAAGAAGAGGTGAAGGAAGATGATCGGAGATCCTTTTATTCCGCAAACCATTGTTGTGCATCTGGGTACCCCCGCCTCCTCTGCCCCGAATATCACGGTGCCCTTCCCGGAATACATCAAAAACGTGGCATCCAGTGAGATTTACCCAACATGGCCGGAAAACGCTCTGCGTGCCAATATTTACGCGCAGATTTCCTATGCGCTCAACCGTTATTACACCGAGTGGTATCGCAGTCAAGGGTACGATTTTGATATTACGAACTCTACCGCCTTCGATCAGGCGTTTGTGCAAGGACGGAACATCTACGAAAACATTGGGAAGATCGTGGATGAAATTTTCACCAGTTACGTGGTGAGAAACGGCGCCATCGAGCCATATTTCACCCAATACTGTAATGGAACCACCGTGACCTGCGACGGATTATCCCAGTGGGGTACTGTACCACTGGCCGAGCAGGGACTAACCCCGCTTGAAATCCTTCGAAGCTTTTACGGCGAGGATATCAATATTGTGGAAAACGCGCCGGTTCGGGGACCCGGGCAATCCTATCCGGGCCAACCGCTTCGGCTCGGCGAAGCCGGAAATGAGGTGCGCTTAAAACAGGTGCAATTAAACCGTATCTCCCGCAACTATCCTGCCATACCGAAGATCACGCCGGTAGACGGCATTTTCGGGCAGGAAACCGAAGCCGCCGTACGGGAGTTTCAGCGGATTTTTAACCTGACCCCTGACGGTATCATCGGACCGGCGACCTGGTACCGTATCACCTATCTGTATAATTCTGTCAAGCGGTTGTCCGAACTGGATTCGGAGGGGATCGCTTTGGAAGAGATTTCTCAGGAATTTCCGAGAACCCTTTCTTTTGGAGATACCGGCGACAACGTACGAAATCTTCAATACTTCCTGGCGGTTGTGGGGGAATTTTACGAAGAGGTGCCGCAGATCGATATTACCGGGGTATTTGACGAACCCACCCGTCAGGCGGTGATAGCTTTTCAGCAAATTTACGGGCTTACCCCTGACGGCATCGTTGGCATCCAGACCTGGCAGGACCTATATCGCGCCTATCGCGGGATTCTCAATACTACCGGCGGTCTGGAAGGCGGTGTGGCGCTCTACCCCGGTGTGATCCTTCGGCAGGGCACCCAGGGAGAGGCGGTCGAAATCCTGCAGGAATACCTCTCCTATCTCTCCGAAAGCTATCCGGAGATCCCAACCGTTCCGGTGACCGGGGTGTTCGGGAATCAAACGCAAGCGGCAGTAGAAGCGTTTCAAAGCTTGTTTGGTCTGACCGTCAACGGTCAGGTCGGACCCGCCACCTGGGACAGCATTGCCGATGCTTATGCCGATCTTCAAAACGGACACAATAAGCAAGCAGAACAATATTCCGGAACCGATCATCAGGAGGGATGAATATGATCATAAAACCGTTCCCGGAGAACGACATCACCCGTGAAGAAGCCATATATATTCGTGAAATACAGGAGTTCTTACGAACGCTTGAGATTTCCCGCAACGGTCGTTCCTCGGTGCCGGTAGACGGTATCTACGGACCGATGACCACCGAGGCGGTCGAAAGCTTTCAGCGCCAGTACAATCTGCCGGTCACCGGCATTGTGGACCGAAAAACCTACTATAAAATCGCGGAAGAGTACAATTCCCTTCTTGCCCGTGCATTTAACCCGGTTGCTATCGAAGCATTTTTACCGCGTGACGGCTATATCATCCGGCCGGGAGATACCGGGGATGCGGTCATTTTCCTAAATACGATGCTCACGGCCATATCCGCCCTATTTCAAAACGTTCCCCGGCCGGAAGCGCTTGATACCTATTCCGGAACGACCGAATCTGCCGTAAAGGCCATACAGACGATATTGGGGCTTCCGGCGACCGGGGTTGTCAATCGGCTCACCTGGAACGGCATCACCAATTTATACAACGATCTTGTTCGCGACCTGTCACGATAACTAACCGGAAGTGAGGATATGAAGCGAAAAGAATTTATGAAAAACGCGGTCATTATGACCGTCACCGCCCTGCTTTTGCGAGGGATCGGCATCGTATTCCGCATCTTTCTATCCAATCGGATCGGCGCCGAAGGTATGGGGCTGTATCAGCTCATTTTTTCGGTCTACGTGCTCGGTTCCACCTTTGCCTCTACCGGGATCAGTACGGCGGTTGCACGGCTCATCACCGACGAGTTGGTATGTGGAACGGCACGATCGGTCAAGCGGATCCTTCGGCGGTCGGTTATGCTCAGCGTCATCATCGGGTTGATTTCCGCCGTCATTCTCTTTTTAGCCGCCACCCCTATCAGCGAGTGGTTTTTAAAGGATATCCGAGCCATTCCCTCCTTAAAAATCCTCGGCATCAGTTTACCGTTTATGGGGGTCACCTCCTGCATTCGTGGGTATTTTATGGCACGGCGCAAAAGCGCCTGCACCAGTATAGCGCAGATAACCGAACAAATATCCCGCATGGTGTTTATCACCCTGTTACTCAATCTGTTAGCAGGTCGAGGGCTTGCCTACACCTGTCTGGCGGTGATACTCGGCGATTCTTTGGCGGAAATGGTATCCTGTCTTTATATGACCGGAGGATATTTACTGGATCAGCGGCATATCCGCCATATCACCCCCACCACCGCCTGTAACACACCGCGCCGCGGTGTTCTGTACCGGATCACCGA
>JAFSAC010000033.1 GCA_017442265.1 Clostridia bacterium
CGTCCTGGCCGAAACCGGCCTCTTAAAGCCCGGCGAGTATCTGCAGAGCGTGGAATTTTCCCGCGCCCTGGCCGATGATGAAAAAATTACCATGAAGGTGATGGGCTACGAGCCGGAAACCTACCACAGCGTAGGCTCCATCTCCTTGAGTACCAGTATCAAAAACGGAAAATAAGGCAAAAACGAATTTAAACCTGCCCCAAAGCAGGTGATTTGGGAGGAAACGATGAAAAAGATAGTGTGTGGTCTTTTGGTTTTCGTAATGTTGCTTACCGTACCGGTAACGGCCTTTGCCGCCACCGATACGCTGACGGCACCCGGGCAAAGCTCGGATCACGACGTGTTCGGTTCTTATAACGAGACCGATCCCAACGTTCACGTGGCAAAGCCGGATAAGGGCGGCAATTTCACCGTTGATAACGGCAAGGATATTATCGTTGTCGACCCGGTGGGGGACCGCAGTAACTATAAACTGGTCGTTCGTTTCTTCAATCCTGCCAACGAGGAGGCGATCTCCTGGATCGCCGACTGCGTGGACGGTATCCACGACGATATTCTTCCCTTTGAGGTCTTCTATAAGGATGCCAAGGGCAACCGTGTAGAGCTGGAAAAGGGCGATAAGGTTTCGGTCACCGTGGATTCCACCGACGTTGTTTTGAAGAGCGTGGCGCCCGACGGCACGGTGATCGACGTTCCCTTTACCATCAACGGCGGTGTGATCACCTTCGAAGCCCCCGGCGGAAAGTTCTGCTACTATGCGCTGGCCGCAAAGAGCGGCGCGGTGGCTCCCCCGCCCACCAACCCCGATACCGGTATCCTCTTCGACGAGGTTTCCTGGTTCGGTATGATGCTCTTGTGTGCAAGTGCGCTGGGCATTCTTCTTTTGATCCGGAAGCGTCAGTTGGACCTCGATGCGATGTAATTAAAATCAGAACCGCGGAAGAAATTTCTTCCGCGGTTTTCTTTTTTGAAAAAACCGCAAATTGTGTTAAAAAAGACACATAAGGTAATGTTCATTTGACAGCCCCTCTGTTATAATAATAATAACTAATAATGGATACGTGCCACCAGGGGTATACTATACCCTTTTTGCGCCTGAAGTCCCGCGCGCAAATAAATGCGCGTATTGAAGGAGGAAATACACTATGTTCAAACGAGTTGGTTCCATTGTTTTGACCGTCGTTATGATGTTCACAATGGTATGCAGCACCTTTGCGCTTGCCACACCGCTGAGTCTGGCTGTGCGCGTGGAGGACGCCGATTCCAGGGTTGTTGCCGGCGAAACGTTAAAGGTCTACGTGGACCTGGTCGGCAATGCGTCCCTTTCGGCGATCACCATTTGCGGTACTTATAATACCGAACTGTTCGATCTGCAGGCGGCGAATATCGTTCCCGCGGTGATCGACGAGATGATCGCCACGCCGATTTTGGACACGTCAAAGACTGAAAACCAGATCAAGGTCAACTGGTTCGGCTTTGATAACGTGGCTTTGGGCAGCGGCAATCTGCTGGAGCTGACCTTTACCGCCAAGACTCCCGCTGAAGAGGTCGAGACCAGCTTCAGCTTCGCCTTTCCGGAGGACGGGTTGACCCACGTGCTCGCCGGTAACCCCACGCATATGACCCCCGGAACGGATTTTCTGACCGACAATGCCATTTCCGAAACCATCACGGTCACTCCCACCGCTCCGGCTCCGATCACTCCGTCCACCCTCTTTACCTCTGTCAATAAGGACAGAGTCGAGGTTGGCGAAACCGTCGAAGTAGCTGTCCAGGTCAATGATTACCAGGATAACTGGGCCGGCCTGGTCGTC
>JAFSAC010000034.1 GCA_017442265.1 Clostridia bacterium
CGGTGTACTCCTTTTCGAATTTTCGAAGCTGTTCCACCGATTGGATCGGGACGCCGCTTTGAAACACCGCCTCCTGCACCACCGGCGCTAAACTGTCAAAATACGATTTTAATTCCTGGTCTTTTTCGAAAACGTTGTTTTGAGCATCAAACATCGGATGATTTTCGGACATATCATCACCTCCACGGTTATTGTGAACCAAAACGGGTAAAATACCGTTGGAAAGTGTTTCAAAAAACAGAAAGGGATGAAGGTTATGGACGAGGATAAGATGCTTACCGACACCGAAAAGTTGCTCAAGGAATGCGATGCCGGATCCAAAACGGCGGTCAATTCCATTGAAGCGGTGATCGACCGCACCGAAAGTGAAGGGCTTCACCAACTGTTGGTGGAAGCGCTGGATACCCATAAGCGGTTGGGCCAGGAGATACACGACCTGTTGAATCAGCACGCTGAAAAGGGCAAGGAGCCCAATGTTATGGCGCGCAGTATGGCGAAGATGAAAATTGAGATGAAGATGTTACAGGAAAATTCCGACCACACGGTGGCGGATCTGATGATCGACGGCTGTAATATGGGTATTAAGTCTTTGAGTGAATATATCAATCAGTATCAAAAGGCGGATAAAGCGTCGCGGGATATAGCGGCACGGCTGGTGAATGCTGAGCAGACCTTTATGGATCGGCTT
This sequence comes from Clostridia bacterium, assembly GCA_017442265.1. GTDB lineage: Bacteria > Bacillota > Clostridia > Oscillospirales > Acutalibacteraceae > URNF01. The sequence continues at coordinate 689 of JAFSAC010000034.1, forward strand.
CGGATGTATTTATAAAAAAACGGCGCATACCGATCGGTATGCGCCGTCTTTTTTTATTAAATAAATTTGCGGCGGGATTCCACCACCAGCCCTAAAATGCGAACTAAAGCGGCATCGCTATTTTCAAACCGGCGGGGTGGGTAGTAGGGGTTGACACTGTGCAGTTCAATACCGTTTTCCCGGTATTCCACCCGCTTTACGAGTCCCTCCTCGTTATCGATCAGCACCACCGCGTACTGTCCGTTATCCACCTGCTCCTGCCGGCGGATGAGCACCAGATCGCCGTCGTTAATGGAGGGGGTCATACTGTCCCCGGACACCCTCAGCCAAAAATACTGTTCCCCGCTTTGCAGGGTGGAGGAGTCCACCGCCTCGTATCCGACGATCTCCTCCTGCACCTCCCCGCCGCAGCCGGCACGCACCGCCCCCAAAATCGGCAGTAGTATTCCATGCTGACAGAGGGTGCCGTTTTTATGCAACCAGTCGGCTTCATCCGCGACACTTAAGGTGGAGGTTTCCCCCAGCAACCAGGGGAGGGATACGTGAAAATGATCCGCTAAAAACTGCAGGGTGGGCAGGTTGATCTTCCAGGTATCCCCGCGCTCCCAGCGCATGACGGTGCTTTTATTCACCCCGACCAACTGGCCGATCTGTTCCAGCGTTTCGCCGGACTTTTCACGGCACTGCCGGAGCCGTTTGGCGGTAAGATCGTTTTCGCTCATACCCGGGTCCTCCTTACGGTGGATTAATGACATCTATACTATATCACATTTTGCAACAAAAAATCAACAGTTTTTTTGAAAAGTTGCAAAATGCTATTGACAAGTGGAAAAAATGAGTTTACAATAAAAGTTGCAAAAGGAAACAAATTCGCCGGCAAACCGAAGAAAGAAGGAGGGAGGAGCCGATGACCGTACAGGAATTGTGCGGAGCGCTGTCGGCATTTCCGGGGCAGATGACGGTGAGTGCCCGGCTGGATCAGAAGGTCCGGGTGCTGGATTCGACCGGAGATGCCGTTGTTGGACATATTAGTGAATATTTCGACCTGGGGACGGTGCAGACCGGAGAGGAGTTTTCGGTCGGCGCCGGTTTTTTGCCGATAGCGGTATTGGAACTGTCGGCGCCACCAAACGGGTGAAAAGGAAAGGGAAAACGGTTTTATTTTTTTGTGTATGAAGTTGCAAAATGCAATAAAGAAAGGGGAGCCGAAGGATGCACAACAAGCCGTTAGGGCGGCGCTCCCTGACTAAGATCCGGGAGGCGATCGAGCGCGCCCGCCGGTATGCGGAGGAGCATAAGGTGCCGCTGACCGCTGAGCGGTTGGCGGCAGAGTTGGATATGGACCTCAGTATGTTTCGGGCGATTATTGACGGGCGGTACCAAGAGCCGCAGGGGACCGATAACACGGCGAAGCTGTCGCTGATACAAAGTGCCTTTTGTGAGGCGACCGCCAGTGTTATGGAGCACGCGATGCAGCGGGGGAGCAGTCCCAATATGCATATGCTGTATCTCAAGGAAAACGCGGGGTATGGGGAGAAAATGACTGGGGAAACGGCCGAGCTTATCGCTCCGGTTATTTTTTTAGGCGAGCAAGAGATAAAAGAATAGTAAGGGGGCGATACGGATGACCAATCAAGAGATGATCAAAGAATATTACGAAGCGCTGCGAAAGCTTCAAAAAAGGCATGAGGAGCTGCAGGCGGAGATCCGGGTGTATGACAAGCGGGTGGTACTGCTGGAGGAGGAGATCGACGAGATCTACGAAGTGATCGCGGCGCTGAAAAAACACGAGAAGGGTGCGAAATATGGGTGGCGCGGTAACGGTGTATCTGCCGGACGTGGTTGGCAGGGGCTACCGGCAGTTTTGGGATTGTAAAAAACGGTATCGGGTGGTGAAGGGAGGCAAGGCCTCCAAAAAATCCAGCACCACCGCTTTGTGGTACATCGTCCATATGATGAAATACCCGGAGGCGAATTTATTGGTGGTGCGGCAGGTGGGGCGTACCCACCGGGACAGCACCTTTGCCCAGCTCAAATGGGCGATCGATCGTCTGCAGGTATCTCACCTGTGGAAATGCTCCCGGGAGCCACTCGAATTGCAATACCTCCCCACCGGCCAGCGCATTTTATTCCGTGGATTTGACAACGTGGAAAAGCTCGCTTCCACCACGGTGGAGCACGGCAGTATCTGCTGGGTGTGGGTGGAGGAAGCGTTTGAGATCGCGAGAGAGGCGGATTTTGACAAGCTGGACCTTTCGATGCCGCGCGGACGGATAAGACCGCCGCTTTTTAAACAAACCACCCTCACCTTTAATCCGTGGGACGAGGGGCATTGGCTTAAACGGCGGTTTTTTGATCAAAAACGGGCGGATACGCTGGCGATCACCACCAACTACCTGTGCAACGAGTTTTTAGACGAAACCGACCGGGCGCTGTATGAGGAGATGCGCCGCCGCCGACCGCGGCAGTATGCGGTGGCGGGACTGGGCGAATGGGGACGGTCGGCGGGGTTGATTTTCGAAAACTGGCGGGTGGAGGATTTTGACAGCGCCTCCCTTCGCGGGGAGGAGTATCGGCACGTATTCGGGTTGGACTATGGATACACCAACGATCCCACTGCTTTTATCGCGGCGGCGGAGCAGGACGGAGAGCCGAAACGGCTTTATATCTACGACGAGCATTATGCCCGGCGGATGCTGAACACCGATATTGCCAATATGCTGAAGCAAAAGGGGTATGCCAAGGAGCGTATCCGGGCGGACAGCTCCGAGCCGAAATCCAATGAGGACTTAAGGCGGTTGGGCATCACCCGCTTGCGCCCGGCGCAGAAAGGACCGCATTCGGTCAATGCCGGGATCGCCCGGCTGCAGGAATATGATATGGTGGTGCATCCGCGTTGTGTGCATACCGTGAAGGAGCTGTCGTCGTACGCGTGGGAGCCGAGTCCCGGGGGAGGGAGTGATCGGTTTTCCAACCGCCCGCAGGACAGCGAAAATCATTTAATGGATGCGCTTCGGTACGCTATGGAGGATCTGCCGCGGAAACGGGAGCGCACCGGCAAGGGGTATCCGAAAGCCGGTCACGGCCCGGTCCGGGCAGGGGACCTGACCGGAAACTGGAGTGGATAGGAGGAAACAATATGGTAGAAACGTTAGCAGGCATCTGGCTTTTTCTGTTGACAGCCGCCGCCGGTTTTTTGGCCGGACGGTATAGCGGTCGGGGGAAAAAGCCGGAGCGAAAACCCGAAAAAACCAATTTCGAATCGGAGTTTGGTTGGCAGCAATGGCTGAATTTTTTACAGTATGACGGCAGTGGCTTGCCGCAGACTTACCAGAATACAGAAAGGGTGAATGACGGTGGTGAAACGAAGCATCACGGCACAGCAGGTGCAAAGCGAGTATACCCGCGGAGTTCGGTATAAACAAGGATGCGGGCGGTACGGTATGTACCGACAGAACGAGATCAACGAACGATTTTATTTAGGAGATCAGTGGCACGGCGCCGGTTGCGGCGACGATCGGCCGCTGGTGCGCCAAAACGTCATCAAACGGATCGCCGACTATAAAATGTCGGTGGTGGGGGCGGACCCGATTAGCGTGACCTTTTCCGCCGCCGGGGTGGCGCAGACCGAACAATCCCGAAAAGAACTGGAGCGTTGGCGGGCAGGGGAGCTGTCCGATACCTGCGACCCAGATATTTACAGCAGTCGGGTGGCGGAAGCGCTGTCCGACCATTTCAGTGATACCGCCGAGCGCCTGAAGTTCGAGGATCTGAAGCAACGGGTGATGCTTGATGCGTATATCACCGGTACCGGCATCCTGTATACCTATTGGGATGACCGTTTAGATACCGGACTGTATGCGGATGATGCCCGCACACAGCCCATTCGAGGTGATCTTATGAGCGAGATCTTACACGTGGATCACGTGTATCTCGGGGATCCGTCGGTGGAACGGCTGCAGGATCAGCCGTATCTGCTGATCGCCCAGCGAAAACAGGTGGAAAAACTCCAAAAAACCGCCAAACGGTACGGCGGCTCCGGCTGGCAGGAGATCCGGCCGGATCGTAACGCCGACCGGGACGACCCCTTGCCCAAGGCCACGGTGCTTACCCGTTTGTGGAAAGAGTGGGATGAAGAGGGTGTTTGTCGGGTATGGGGGATGCAGGTTGCCGGCAACACGGTGGTCCGTTCTCCCTGGTGTTTAGGGGTGAGCTTGTATCCGCTGGCGGCTTTTCGCTGGAATACCCGCAACGGCTGTGGGTATGGGGAGAGCGAAATTCAGCACCTGATCCCCAATCAGATCGCTATCAACCGGATGATCACCGCCGGCGTATGGTCTACCATGATGACCGGTATGCCGATCATGGTGGTCAACGGAGACGTCGTGACCCAGCCGATCACCAACGATCCCGGTCAGATCGTGCCGGTGTACGGCAGTGGGGAGGACGTTGAGCGGGCTATCCGCTACGTGGATCCACCGGCGTATTCCTCTCAATTTCACACCGGTATTTCCACCCTTATCAGCGAGACCCTGTCCCAGGCCGGGGTCAGCAGCGTGATGCTGGGGGACGTGTATCCCAACAATGCATCCGCTATCATCGCCCTGCAGGATGCCTCCTTAAAGCCGTTACAGCTCATCCGTAACCGGATGTTCGGTTTCTGCGAGGAGGTGGCGCGGATCTGGGCGGAGTTCTGGATCGCGATGTACGGGCGGCGACCGCTTCGTCTGCACCACCAAAACGGCAGTCGGTACTGTCTGTTTGACGGGGACAGCTGTTCTTCGTTGCTGTTTTCGGTCAAGGTGGACGTGGAGGAATCGGTCACCCGAAGCCCCGAAACCACCCTGTCGCTGTTGCATCAACTGTTTGAGAGCGGAGTGATTACCGCCGAGCAGTACGTAAGCCGTCTGCCGGACGGCTGTATTCCGCGGCAGCGTCGGCTTATTCGGGAAATTCAGGAGGCGGGCTTTCACCCGTCTGATAAAGAAACGGAGGAAGCAGTATGAAGCCGAAGGAACAACCGGAGGTCACCGAGGAGGTGCTGACCGAGATATCGGAGGGGGTAGAGGAGTTGCCGGCCGAAACCGAGCCGGTAGCCGAACCGCCACAGACCGAGGATCTTCAAGAGGAGTTTGAGCAACTCAAACAGGAGGTTCCGGAGCTGAAGGCGCTGAACGATCTGCCTGAAGCGGTGCTCCGGGAGGCCTCGGAGCAAAAATTGCCGCTTTTGGATGCGTATCTGCGGTATCGCTGGCGGGAACAGCAGGCGGTAGAGGCGGAAAGGGAGCGCCAGAAGCGTACCGGTGAGCAGACGGCGGGTTCGCTGTATACCGGGTCCACCCGGCAGAATCCGGCATCGGATGCTTTTTCCCGTGCTTTTGAGCAGGCCCTGAGATAACATTGAAAAGAAAGGAAGTTCCTATAATGAGCATTGATTTTGAGAATTTTGAAACTACCATGACCGGTGAGTTGGACAAAGCAATCGTGCATAAGCCGGTCACCGGCTTTTTTGCCGACAACAATCTGCGCGCCAAGTTCGTGGGCGGCAAAACGGTACTGATCCCCGAGATGTCCTTCTCGGGACTCGGCGACTATGACCGGGATACCGGCTTTGTGTCCGGCACCGTGTCGGTGACCGCCGAGCCGTATACCCTGAAAATGGACCGCGGCCGTTCCTTCCAGCTGGACCGGGAGGACAACGATGAGACCGGTATTGCCGATCTCGCCGGTCAGGTGATGGGCGAGTTTGTCCGCACCCAGGTGGTGCCGGAGATTGACGCTTACGTGCTGTCCAAGCTTGCCAGCCTTGCCGCCGGCAAGGCGCAGACGGTGGAGGGTACCCCCGAAACTGATGCGTACGGTATGTTAATGGAAGCGATCGGCAAGGTGCAGAATGCGGTCGGCTACGATGAGGAGCTGGTCGCCTTCGTGGACAGCAATATGTGGAGTGCGCTGCAGCAGAGCGGGGACATTTCCCGTATGCTGGTGGCCAGCGATTTTGCAAAGGGTGAACTGAACACCCAGGTGAAATCCATTAACGGCGTTTCCATTCTGCCCACCCCGGACAGCCGTATGAAGACCGCCTTCACCTTCAATGACGGTGTGAGCGAGAATCAGGTTGTCGGCGGCTTTGCGCCGGCGGATACCGCCCAGAATATCGGCCTTTTGGTGTTGCCCCGTCGGGCGGCTTCCCTGGTCAAAAAGACCGAAAAGGTGCGCACCTTTGATCCGGCACACAACCTCAACGCCGATGCGTGGAAGTTTGATTATCGCGTGTATTATGATCTGTTCATCCGCAACAGCATGGAAAACGCGATCGTCGCGTATATCGCGTCCTAATCCACTGCACAGTTCGGCGCGGCCGCGGACCTTTTCGGTCCGCGGCCTTTCTGAAGGAGGGATAATCTATGCAAAATGGCCAGGACGTACTGGAGCAGGCACTTCGTCTGCTCAACTACACCGACAGCTACGGACAGCTGGACGGAGAACAGCATACCGAGCTGTTCAAACGAGGGTTGTCGGCGGTGAATCAGATCTACTGCGACCTGTGGTACACCGGAAAAACCGAGCCCTTTTTCCCGCTGAATTCACTGCGGGAGCCGGTGCTGTTATCCGCCCGGCAGTTGCAGGATATTATGCCGTACGGGGTGGCGATGCTGTTGGCGATGTCGGAGGGGGACGGGGATAATCAGCAGTTGTATGCCTCCCTCTATAACCGAAAACGAATGGCCGGCTGTGACCGTCGCCGTCGACAGGACGTGCTGTTTCGCCGTTCCGGGGAGGGGTCGGTATGAAATATCCCACGTTACCGGCGAAAAAGACCCGGGAATGGCGGGTGGAGGCGCTGAGCGGCGGCTGTAACCGCCGGGACGGTGCTCGCTGTACCGCCGATCATCAGCTGGTGGAGGCGGAAAATCTTTGGTGGAAGGACGGTGCGCTTCGCACCCGCCCCGGATTGCGGGTGGATGAGCAACAGCAGCTGAAAGACTACTTTTCGGATATCAGCTGGAAGTTTTTGAGTGAGGATACCGTCTGCGGACAAGACGCGGTGCGCGGACGGCGGTTTTTGCGCCGGGTGTATAGCCATCTCACCGAAACGGTTTCGTTGCAGATCGGGGTGCTGACTTATGACGGAAAATTTGTGTGGGAAGGGGAACTTGCCGACCTGCCGGCTCAGGTGACCGGTATGGTTATGGAATACCCGTATACCGCTGAAGAAAAGGTGCTTTTGTTTTTATCCAGCGGGGAGATCTACGCGCAAAACAGCGAAACCTTCGAACTGCGGAACGTGAGCGATGATGCGTACGTGCCGTGTATTATGATCGGCGGCGAAGGGGTACCGAATATGGGCGATCTGCCCAGCACCGCCGGTATTCCTTACGAGGGGCGTAATATGCTTACCGGACGGTTTTCGGCGAAATACACCACCGAGTTGAATCGCTGTGTGTACTATTTTCCGCTCAAAGACCTGGACGATAGCCAGACGGTGGAAGCGGTCATCAATTATTATGACGGTACCAGCGTTCACCATACCGTTCCGGCCGGCGCTACCGAAGGGGAGTATGAAATCAATGACCTCAAGCTGGTGGTCAACCGCCAAAAAGGGATGTTTTATTTTATCAACAAAGAGGTCGGGCTTACCGGCCCGCTATCGGGCGGTCCGAACAATATGACGGTGTATGCTACCAAAAATTGGTCGGATGCAGAAAAACGGCGGATCGCGTCGATGCAGTTTTGCACCTGGTTTGGCGGTTCGCAGGCGGGCAGTGGCTCCCGCCAGTTTATCAGCGGCAATCCGGAGGAGCCCAACCGCCTTTACTGGAGCGGGCAGGGACAGCCGCTTTATTTCCCCGAAACCAACTACATTGCGGTAGGGGATATCAATCAATCGATCACCGCCTTCAGCAAGCAGGACGGCTGGCTGGTCATCTTTAAAGAACGGGAAATGTATGGACTTTCCGGTCCGGACGGAACGGTCAGTGAGCATTTGGTGGACGGTCAGTTGGTGCAGAACGTGACCGCCGCCTCTGATTATTTTCCGCTGACCTTACTGCATCCGCAGATCGGCTGTCGGGCGCCGCATACCATTTCTCTGTGCGGCAGTCGGCTGGTATGGGCGGACGGTGACGGGGGTGTTTACACCCTCATTGATGCGGGCAACTACAGCGGCCGTCGGGTGAGAGAGTTGTCCTCTTTGCTCGGAACAGAACTGCAAGGGTATAGCCGGGAGCAATGGAAAAACGCTTCCGCCGCAGTGCTCAGCGGTCATTATCTGCTGTTGGTGGGAAATACCGTTTACGCTCTGCGGATCGACGAGAAAGCGTTCAACCGCTACGAAAGCGTGTACGACGATTCGGCGGCTCAGCAACAGCTGGCGTGGTTTATTTGGACGGTACCCGAATCCCTGTCCTATCCCTTTTTCTTCGGGAACGGACAGCAGGCGGTGGCGCTTGGCATTTATCATGAAAGCGGGTGGGATCGCGGTGCGCCGCTCTCACTACAGGACGGCGCTCCGGACAGCATCCCGCTTATTTTGGGCGAATGGGGAACCACCCCGATCATCAGTCGGTTTCGCACCAAGGAATACGAACTGACCGGGGGACAGGCGAATAAACGGATTTTGCGGGTGCGGCTGGGTATGATCGCCGAGCCGGAAACCGAGGTTCGTTTCAGCTACCTTTACAACGGCCGGGCGGTTGACGATGCGGCGGTGCTCCGACAGGGTGGGGTAGACGGCGAATTCACCCTCACCCCGAACTGCACCCGGGCGCGCCGTTTCGGGTGTGCGGTGGAGGCAACCGGCACCCTGGCGGTGGAGGGGTTAAGCTGGACCTTCCGATCGTAAATCAAAAGATTAGCAAAAAGGAGGAACCTATATGCCGACAGCAATTCGGACGGTCACCTTTACGGTAACCGATACCGGGATTACCCCGACCGCTCCGCAGTGGGCGGGGATGCAGGGGGAGCATCAGGCGACCCGGGTGGTGTTTATCCTGCCGGATGCTCTCAATACCGGGGAATACCGTTTTCGGGCAGAGTGGGTGGACGGCACCCAATCCTTTTTTACCAGCGGTTTTTTGGAGGCGGAAAGCGGGGAGGTCTCTTTCCTGATCCCGTCCGCCTGGACCGCCGCCGGCGGCACCGGGGAGATCCGGCTGGTCACTCAGCTGGAAGGGGAGGAGAATGCCTCACAGACGGTGTATTCCCGTCCCGGACGGCTCACCTTTACCAATCGGGACGAGGGAGTGTATCAAACGGAACCGGTGGAAAACCGGTTGGATTTTCTGCTGAATGAAACCGAACGGGCACTGGACGGGGTGAACGGTTTGGCGGCGGTCACCACTACCGCCACCGGCGGGGTGATCCGTTTTGGCGGAAAAGCGGCGCTGGCTTACGGGGCAGCGGTCACCAATGCCGGCGAAAATACCGAAATTATCCTGCCGTGTGAGTTTTCGGAGGTGTGTTCGGTGCAGGCGGGAACCGAAAAGGGCCCCCTTTCGATCCTGTCCCGGTCCAAAAACACCTTTACCGTTTATACCGATGATGCCACCGTAATGGATTGGCTCGCGGTAGGCAGTTTGTAAACGTAGGGAGGCGGACAACAATGACCCAGTTGGGACTGACCGGCTGGCTGTCCTTATTGTCGGCCGCGGGGGTTATCGTCGCGCTGATTTCCAATCTGCGCGGGATGCGGGCGCGGGATGAACAAAAAGCGGCAGAACTGTCCGAAATGCATTCGGACATCAAGCATATCCGCGGACAGGTGGATAAAAACGACGTGCTGATCGCGGACGTGCGCGGACAGTTGGATGCGGTGAGAGACCGTGTGACAAGGGTGGAGGAATCCACCAAAAGCGCACACAAACGAATCGACAAATGGGAGGAAACGGAGGGATAAGTATGCAGGGGATCGTGTTGACGCTGGTTATGGCGGTGACGGTGGAGGCGCTGGTGGAATACGGGCGCACCGTAATCGAGCTGATCGCCGGCGGTGGCAAGAAAACCGCTCTGTTGCAGGGGGCGGCGGTACTGGTATCGGTGGGGCTTTGTCTGTTGACCGGTGCCGATTTATTCCACACGCTGGGTATCGGCTTTTACTGGCAGCCGATCGGCGGTATTTTAACCGGTATTTTTGCCGCCCGCGGGGCGAATTTCGTGTCCGACCTGGTCGGACAGCTGCGGGGACTGTTAACCGACGAAATATAAAGATCGATACGCCCGCCGGCGAACCGCCGGCGGGCGTATCTTTTTGCTTGCGTGATATAAGAAAGTATGATATACTTACCTATATCTAACCGTTTTGCGTTTTGTGCAAGATTTTCATCTTTTCGGAAATGCTAATGGCAATCAAACCATTTTCGAAAGGATGATTTCATGGCATCAAAGCATGAACCGAAGGAAAATCAACAGCCAAACGAGGCGCGCGATCTGCAAAACCGATTGCAGGACGTGGTGGAAAACGGGGCGGTGACCACCGATAACGGCCGTCACACCATTCATTGTCTGACCATTATCGGGCAGATCGAGGGGCATTACGTGCTGGCCGGGGATAACAAAACCACCAAATACGAGCACGTCATTCCGCAGCTCGTTGCGGTGGAGGAAAGCCGCGACATTGAAGGGCTGCTGGTTATTCTCAACACGGTAGGCGGGGATATTGAAGCGGGGCTGGCGCTGGCCGAGCTGATCGCCGGTATGAAAAAGCCGACCGTGTCGCTCGTGCTCGGCGGCGGTCATTCGATCGGGGTACCGCTGGCGGTATCCGCTAAACGCTCCTTTATTGTGCCCAGCGCCACCATGACCATTCATCCGGTTCGCATCAACGGATTGGTGCTGGGGGTGCCGCAGGCGTTTACCTATTTTCGCCGGATGCAACAGCGCATCACCTCCTTTGTGACCGGGCATTCCGGGATATCACAGGAGCGGTTTTATGAGCTTTGTATGGCGACCGATGAACTGGCGACCGACATCGGCACGGTGCTCAACGGCACCGATGCGGTGAAGGAAGGGCTGATCGGAGAGGTGGGCTCGCTTTCTGACGCGATTGAAGCGTTGTACGATATGATAGAAAGTTAATTCCGAGGGGGAATATTCGTGGCGACAAAAAAGAAAACCGCCAAGCGGAATAAGCAGGTGAAAAGTGTCCGTCATCAGGCGGCCGCTGTCATCCTGTTTGCGGTGGCGGTGTTGATCCTGTGTATGGTGTTCATTCCGGGGGAGGAAGGGAAAAATCTGTGGTATTTATCCCACCTCTTTTTGCGGGGTGTGTTCGGTGTAACCGCTTACGTGTTGCCGGTCATGATGATCTATATTGCGGTGATTGCCGCCATGGAAAAGCCGGTCGGCAGTGTCAGCGCGAAGTTATGGCAATGTGTGCTGCTCATGGTTATGGTGGACAGCGCCATTTACATATTCACCGCCCCGGCCGACCTCGGTAACTACTTTGCCGGCATTGCCAACAGCTACGCGGAAGGATATAGCCGTATCTGGAGCAGCGGTGCGTTCGGCACCCTGCTCGGCTTCCCGATGATCAAGCTGTTTGCCGGAGTGGGCGCGAAGATCATCATTATTTTGCTGTTATTCGTGTTCTTTATGCTGGTGACCGGTACCACCATTCTGTCGTTGCTCAAAACGGTGTGGAAGCCGGTGCAGAAAACCAAGGAATCGATCGAAACGGCGGTGAATTTCACTGCCGAAAAATTCTCCGAAGAACGGGAAGAGCGGGAGGAACGCCGGCTGTCCCGTTCCCCCATTGATATTGACCTCGGCGAAGGGTATGATGAAACGCCGGCCGAGAAAAAACCGAAAAAGGCCACCCGAACCGCTAAGAAAAATACGGCGCTGGATTCGCTCAAGAACGCGGCGAAAGCGTTGGAGGACCCGGTGGCGGAAGTGGAACAAAAGCCGGAAGAAAAGCCGGTGGAAGAGCCGGAGGAGGAAAAGAGCGATTACCGTTTCCCGCCGATGTCCCTGCTGGATGAACCGCACGCCGGGGCGGCCGGTGCGGATGAGGTGGAGCAGATCGGCGAGCTACTCGTCAGCACCCTGAAGGATTTCGGGATCAACACCCGTTTAAGCGATATTACCCACGGTCCGTCGGTTACCCGCTACGAGCTGGAACCCAGCGCCGGGGTGAAGATCAGCCGGATCACCGGATTGGCGGATGATATTGCTTTGCGCTTGGCGACCACCGGGGTACGTATCGAAGCGCCGATCCCGAATAAAGCGGCGGTGGGTATCGAGGTGCCGAACAAGCGCCGCAACACCGTTTGTCTGCGGGAACTGCTGGATACTACCCAGTTTGCGACCTCTAAAGGGCGTCTCACGGTGGCGCTCGGCAAGGATATTGAGGGCGGTCTGGTGCTCGCGGATCTTGCGAAGATGCCCCACCTGCTGATTGCCGGCACCACCGGCTCGGGTAAATCGGTGTGTACCAACTCGATGATCCAGTCCATTTTGTACCACGCCCGCCCGGACGAGGTGAAGATGATCCTCATTGACCCGAAACAGGTAGAGTTCGGGGTATACAACGGCATCCCGCATCTGCTTATCCCGGTGGTGACCGATCCGCGTAAGGCGGCGGGCGCGCTCGGTTGGGCGGTGAACGAGATGCTCAACCGCTATAAGATTTTTGCGGAAAATAACGTTCGTGATCTCACTTCTTATAACGCCCTGGCGAAAAGGAGCGACACCCTCAAAGAGATGCCGCTCATCCTCATCGTTATCGACGAGTTGTCCGATCTGATGATGGCGGCGGCAAGTGAGGTGGAGGATTCGATCATCCGCCTGGCGCAGATGGCACGTGCGGCGGGTATGCACATGGTCATTGCGACCCAGCGCCCGTCGGTGGACGTTATCACCGGTCTGATCAAAGCCAACATCCCCAGCCGTTTGGCGCTCACCGTCGCCTCGGCGGTGGACTCCCGCACCATTCTGGATGCGGGCGGTGCGGAAAAACTGCTCGGCTACGGCGATATGCTGTTTATGCCGGTCGGCCGTCCGAAGCCGTGCCGGGTGCAGGGCTGTTTTGTGAGTAATCGTGAGGTAGAATCGGTGGTGGATTTCCTGAAAGCACAGGAGGACACCGATACCGATTACGACCAGAATATTCTGGATGAGATCGACCGTCAGGCGGCCGCCGCCGGTAAAACTGCCGGCAAGAGCGGCGGCGATGAAGACGGTGATGGCGGCGACTGGGACGAAAAACTCCCGCAGGCGATCGAAGTGGTGGTGGAAGCCGGTATGGCGTCGACTTCGATGTTACAGCGCCGCTTACAGCTCGGCTACGCCCGGGCGGGCCGGCTGATCGATCAGCTGGAGCAGAAGGGGATTATCGGTCCCTATGAGGGCAGTAAGCCCCGCCAGGTGCTCATCACCCGCCAGCAATGGCTGGAGATGCGTGCTGCCGGTGATGACGGCACCGAGGAATAAAATTTTTCAGGGAATGAGGCAACCGGCATGGCGTTTTTGCCGATAACCAAAGAGGAAATGATCGCGCGCGGTTGGGACTGCGCGGATATCGTACTGGTGACCGGCGACAGCTACGTGGATCACCCGAGCTTCGGTATTGCGATCATCTCCCGTGTTTTAGAAGCGTGTGGCTGGCGGGTGTGTATCCTGCCGCAACCGCAACATATCAACGATTTCGACCGCTTCGGACGGCCGACCCTCGGCTTTTTCGTCAGTGGCGGGAATATCGACTCTATGGTGGCGCATTATACCGCCGCCCGTCGCCGCCGCAGTGACGATGCGTACACCGCCGGCGGTAAATCCGGTAGCCGCCCCGATCGGGCAACGGTGGTTTACAGCCGCCAGATCCGGGAGCTCTACCCGGACGTGCCGATCGTGATCGGAGGTCTCGAGGCATCTTTGCGGCGGTTTGCGCATTATGATTATTGGGATAATACCGTGCATCCGTCCATTTTGCTGGAAAGCCGAGCGGATATTTTGATCTACGGTATGGGCGAAAATGCGGTGATGGAGATCGCCCGCCGGCTGTCGGAAGGGGAGCCGGTGGACAGCATCACCGATATCCGCGGCACCTGTGTCACCGTACCGGTGAAGGAATATACCCCGCGCCCCTGTGCCGAATGTCCGTCGTTTGAGCAGGTGAAAAACCCGGACGAGGGCGGGCTTCGTCAATACGCAGTCGCCTGCCGTATCCAGCAGGATGAGCAGGATGCGGTGCGAGGAAAAACGGTGATTCAGCGGCACGGCGATCGGATGCTCATTCAAAATCCGCCGATGCCGCCGCTTGACACCGAACAGCTTGATTGGGTGTACGAACTGCCGTACGAGCGGAACTATCACCCGTCGTATGAAAAACTCGGCGGGGTGCCGGGCATTGAAGAGGTTAAATTTTCCATTACCCATAACCGCGGTTGCTTCGGTGCGTGTAACTTCTGCTCGCTGGCGTTTCACCAGGGACGGCAGATCACCTGCCGCAGTGCCGATTCGGTGGTGAGGGAAGCGGAAAAACTGATAAATATGCCGGATTTCAAAGGGTATATCCACGACGTCGGCGGCCCCACCGCCAACTTCCGGCATCCCTCCTGCGAGGGACAGAAAACCCGGGGACTGTGTAAGGGGAAAAAGTGTTTGGCCCCGGACGTTTGCCCGGCGCTCAAAGCGGATCACCGGGAATATTTAGCGCTTCTTCGCCGCCTACGGAAACTGCCGGGGGTGAAAAAGGTGTTTATTCGTTCCGGCATCCGTTTTGATTATTTAATGGCGGATAATAACGAGGAGTTTTTCCGGGAACTGGTCCAGCATCATATCAGCGGTCAGTTAAAGGTCGCTCCGGAGCATTGCTCCGCTCCGGTGCTGGCGGCTATGGGAAAACCGGCGATCAATACTTATAAAAAATTTCAAAAACGCTTTTATGAACTCACCAAAAGCGTGGGCAAAAAACAGTATCTCGTCCCGTATCTGATGTCCTCTCATCCGGGAAGCACCATAAAAGATGCGATCAACCTCGCGGTGTTTTTGAAGGAGGAGGGACTTCGCCCGGAACAGGTGCAGGATTTTTATCCCACCCCGGGTACCGTGTCCACCTGTATGTTTTATACCGGTCTGGACCCGTACACCTTAAAACCTATTTACGTGCCGCGTACTCCGGCAGAAAAGGCCGCTCAGCGGGCGCTGTTACAGTATTTCCGACCTGAAAACCGGGAAACGGTGTTGCGCGCATTGCGGCAGGCGGGTCGGACCGATCTGATCGGAACGGGATCGCGGTGTTTGGTGCCGCCGCCCACTAATCCGAAACCAACCGCCAAAAAAAACGCCTCTCACTCGCGGAGGAACCGAAATGGCCAAGCGAAAAAGAACCGTTAAACTGAAAAATTGGCAGGCGCTGTTGCTTGTTGCGGTGCTTCTGCTCAGTGCGCTGATCTCCTGGAACGAAACACTCGAAAAACCGATATTCCCCACCTGGGATACCTTGTATGAACGTGCCGAATTGACCGGGGAGGACACCCCGCTTCCGGACAGCACCTTGCAAATTCAGGTGATCGACGTCGGGAATGCTGACTCGATCTTATTGCGAAGCGGTGACAAGGCGATGCTCATTGATGCCGGAGAAGGCGGGGACGGGGATACCGTGCTTCAGCATTTAGAGGATGCCGGGGTGAAAGAACTGGAGCTTGTGATCGCCACCCACGCGGACAGCGATCATATCGGCGGGATGAAAACGGTGATTTCCGGCATCCCGGTGCGGCAGTATATTATGGCGTTTATGCCCGAGGGGCATACCCCCACCACCCGCACCTATTTGAAACTGTTGCAAACGCTTTATGAAAAGAATATCCCGGTCACCGAAGCGACGGTCGGTCAGGAATTTACCCTCGGGGATGCGACGGTGACCATTCTCGGACCGGCCGGTTCGTTTGAGGATAACAATAACCACTCGGTGGTCTGCCGGGTGAGCTTCGGCCGCCGGCGGTTCCTCTTTACCGGGGATGCCGAAACCGAAGCGGAGCGGGCGCTGCTCAAAAGCGGTGTCGACCTGTCGGCCGACGTATTAAAACTCGGTCATCACGGCAGCAGTACCAGCAGTACCGATGCTTTTTTGGATGCGGTGAACCCGACATATGCGCTCATCACCTGCGGGGAAGGGAACAGCTACGGACATCCGCATAGAGAAACGCTGACCCGGTTGCGGGAGCGGGGCGTTGAAACCTATCGCGCCGATCTCAATGGGGATATTACCCTCACCTGTGACGGTGATGCGATTGAAATTACCACCGAAAGGGGCGGGGACTCGTGAGCACGCTGATTATCGATCGGCTTGAGGGGGATCTTGCCGTGCTCGAGCGGGAGGACGGCAGTACCTATGCGGTGTCGAGGGACAGTTTACCGACCGGAGCGGCGGCCGGGGACGTTTTGCGGGAGCAGGACGGACGGCTGGTGCCCGATCCGGATGAAACCGCTTGTCGGCGGGATATGGCGTTTTCCTTGGAACAGAAATTAAAACAAAAGTTTTCACGATAAGGAGATTTTCAACTATGGCTATGAACATTGCGGTGGCTCAGTCGGGCGGTCCGACCTGTGCGATCAATGCGTCGCTGGTCGGGGTGATCCGGGAGGCGCTGGCAAATGAAGAGATCGGCACCGTTTTCGGTTCGCCCAACGGTATTGAAGGGTTTATCAAAGACCGTTTGGTGAATTTAAACGAGCGTATGCCGGATGAGGAAACGCTGGAATTGGTGAGGCGTACCCCGTCGGCGGTGCTTGGCTCCTGCCGGTATAAGCTGCCGGATCATACGGAGAACGACCATATGTACCGCCAGGTGGCGGAATGCCTTAAAAAGCGCCAAATCGGTGCACTGTTTTATATCGGCGGTAACGATTCTATGGATACGGTGATGAAGCTGGATCGGTATTTTAAGGAAACCGGTCTGCCGATCCGTATGATCGGCATCCCGAAAACCATTGATAACGATCTTTGTCATACCGATCACACCCCCGGCTTCGGCTCGGCGGCGAAATACGTCACCACCACCCTGCAGGAGATCGCCCGGGACAGTATGGCATACAGCGTGCGCTCGGTCACCATTGTGGAAATTATGGGCCGCAACGCCGGCTGGCTGACCGCATCCTCGTCGCTGTTGCACGCTAATGGCGAGGAGGCACCGCATCTCACTTATTTACCGGAAACCCCCTTCTTAGTGGAGAAGTTTTTAGATGACATCCGTCGGGTACAGGAAACCCACCGTTCGGTTATTGTGGCGGTATCGGAGGGGATCGAAATCCCCGAAGAGGCGGTCGGCACCAACTACCGCTCGGGCGCTAAAGACATTTTCGGTCATCGGTATCTCTCCGGGGTGGGCAAGTGCCTTGAAAGGATCGTCTCTCGCGAGATCGGCTGTAAGGTGCGCTCGATCGAACTGAACGTGATGCAGCGGTGCGCTTCTCATATCGCCTCGCTGACCGATTTGGAGGAAGCGGAAGGTATCGGCGCGGCGGCGGTAAAAGCCGCGCTGAACGGCGAAACCGGCAAGATGATGACCTTTGTCCGTCAGGATGATCCTTACAAGATCACCTTCGGCGCGGTGGATGCCGGGGAGGTAGCCAACCACGAAAAGAAATTCCCGATTGAATGGATTAACCCGGAACGAAACGGGGTGCTCCCGGCGGCGATCGACTATTTTATGCCGCTCATTAGCGGCGAATGCTACCCGATCATGAAAAACGGTCTCCCGACCCATTTCAAGCTGTAAATCGGTATCACAAAAAAAGACCCGGGCAAATTTTGCCCGGGTTTTCTTATTTTACAATATTTTTCAGCGCCTCAAAGGTTTTCTCGCTGATGACGTGCTCGATCCGGCAGGCATCCTCCGCGGCGGTTTTCTCGTCCACCCCGATAGAGGTCAGAATTTTGGTCAGCAACGTGTGCCGCTCAAAAATATTCTGAGCCATGGCTTTACCGGCATCGGTGAGGGTGATATACCCGTCCTTGTCTACGATGATATACCCCTGCTGTTTGAGCAGCGACACCCCGCGGGAGATGCTGGGTTTGGAATAGTTCATATATTCGGCGACGTCGATCGACCGCACCGCCCCTTTTTCACGGCAGAGGACGAAAATGGATTCCAGATACATCTCGCCCGATTCTTTTAACGGCATAAGGAATGCTCCTCACGATTATATATTGTATTATAAGTATCATACCACGATCCGTCCCAAAAATCAACATTTGCCGAAAGTGAATTTTTTTAGAAAAAGAGGTTGACAAATCGGGGAGATGACAGTATAATATTGGAGGTTAGCAACGGCTAACTGACATCAACATAAGGCAAACGGTGATACATATGACCTTAAAGGACGCGGTGGCGGGAAAAGAATATATCGTCCTGGATATTCAGACCGACGACGAAGAGCTGAACGCTTTTTTGTTCTCGCTGGGCTGTTACAGTGGGGAAGCGATCACGGTGGTCTCCCACCTGCGTAGCAGTTGTGTGGTGTCTATTAAGGACGGACGGTACAACATCGATCATCAATTGGCTGAGGCCATTTTGGTAGAATAAAAACCGATACTCGGCCGATTGTTTTTTTGAGCGGCGGTTAGCAACTGCTAACCGAAAGCTGGGTAGGACATTTTGAGGAGGAAAGAAGAATGAGAATTGCCTTAGCTGGCAACCCGAACTCGGGAAAAACCACCATGTACAATGCCTTGACCGGCCGGAACGAAAAGGTCGGCAACTGGGCGGGGGTGACGGTGGACAAAAAGGAGCATCCCATTAAGCGGGCGTATTATACCGGGGAGGAACGGCTGATCGCCGTGGACCTGCCGGGAGCGTATTCGATGTCCCCCTTCACCAGTGAGGAGAGCATTACCAGCGCCTATGTGAAGCAGGAAAACCCCGACGTGATCATCAACATCGTGGATGCGACCAATTTAAGCCGTTCTCTTTTCTTCACCACCCAGCTTTTGGAACTCGGCATCCCGGTGGTGGTAGCGCTCAATAAGAGCGATATCAACAAGAAAAAGCAGACCAAGATCGATACCGATCGTTTGTCCAAAAAGCTCGGATGCGCCGTGGTTCAAACGGTGTCTACCGAAGCGGAAGGACTGAAGGCGGTGGTAGAGGCCGCCGTTTCGAATGCCAACCTCGTTCAGCAGGCACCCTACCGTCAGGGGGACGTTGACCTTACCGATAAAAAAGCGGTGGAGGCGGCCGACCGGATGCGGTTTTCGTTTGTGAACGGCATCGTCAAAGAGGTGGAGACCCGCCGGGTGCTCACCAAAGACCGCAACGTTGGCGACAAGATCGATATGGTGCTGACCAACAAATGGCTCGGTATTCCGATCTTTGCTGTCGTTATGTTTCTCGTGTTCCAGATCTCCCAGGTGTGGGTCGGTCCGTGGATCGCAGACGGGTATGAGTTTGAAAACGGTACCGTCATCCCCGGCTTGGTCCCGTTGCTGGAAATTTTCCAGGGCTTTATCGGCGGCCTGCTTGAAAACGCGAACCCCCTGCTTTCGGCGCTGTTGGTTGACGGTGTCATCGGCGGTGTGATTGCGGTTGTCGGCTTTTTGCCGCTGGTTATGGTGATGTACTTCCTCATTGCGATTTTAGAGGATTGCGGTTATATGTCCCGGGTGGCGGTGGTGCTGGACCCCATTTTCAAAAAGGTGGGGCTGTCCGGCAAGTCGGTTATCCCCTTTGTTATCACGGTGGGCTGTGCGGTTCCCGGTGTTATGGCGAGCCGTACCATTCGCAACGAGCGGGAACGCCGGGCGACCGCCATGCTCGCCCCCTTTATGCCGTGCGGGGCGAAAATCCCGGTGATTTCCCTGTTTGCCGGTGCGTTCTTTGATAATGCCGGTTGGGTGAGCACCGTGATGTACCTCTCCGGCATCGTGCTGATCTTTCTCGGTGCTCTGCTGGTGAATAAGATCACCGGGCATAAATTTAAAAAATCCTTCTTCATTATCGAACTGCCCGAGTATAAAGCGCCGTCGCTGTGGGGTGCTTTTAAGTCGATGTGCAGTCGCGGTTGGTCCTACATTGTGAAAGCGGCGACTATTATTCTGCTGTGCAACACGGCGGTGCAGATCATGCAGACCTTTAATTGGCGCTTCCAGGTGGCGGAGTCGGCGGACAGCTCGATCCTCGCTTCCATTGCCGGACCGTTTGCTTACCTGCTTATCCCGATCGTGGGGGTACTGTCCTGGCAGCTCGCCGCGGCGGCGGTGACCGGTTTTATCGCAAAGGAAAACGTGGTCGGCACGCTGGCGGTCTGCTTTGTCGGGCTGGAAAACCTGATTGATATCGAGGAACTGGCGATGCTGGAAGGCGCCGGCGGTGAGGTCGCCGGGGTTATGGCGATCACCAGGGTGGCGGCGCTTGCCTACCTGATGTTTAATCTCTACACCCCGCCCTGCTTTGCGGCGATCGGTGCGATGAATGCGGAGATGAAGAGCGCAAAATGGCTGTGGGGCGGCATCGGTCTGCAGTTGGCTGTCGGCTACACGGTGTCGTATCTTGTCTACACGATCGGCACTTTGGCGACCGCTCCGGCTACCCTGAAGGTCGTTCCCGCTGTGAGCGGCTTGATGGCGGTGCTCGTTATGGTAGCGGTGGTTCTCGCTTTGATCCATAACACCAACAAAAAGATGAAAGCAGAGGCGGCTCTGTCCGGCAATATCGCGAAAAAAGAGCCGGCCTTGGTGAAATGATATGGAAGATCTGATTGTGGTAGGCGTTCTGCTGTTGATCATCGGTGGGGTTGTCTTTTACCTGTACCGTGCTAAAAAACGGGGTGAGACCTGTATCGGTTGTCCGTATGCTAAGCAATGCGGCGGAAAATGTAACGGAAACACCCCGCCCTCAAAAGAACAATAAGCATTCCCCTCGCTAAAAACCACCCCACCCCGTACCGAGAAGTACGGGGTGGGGTGGTTTCTGCTAATAGACGGTGGGATTCTGAACCCTGGTTTTGCGCCAAATGGGAGCTTGTCGGGGTGATTGCTCGCAAAACCTTAGCATTCCTGACGGAATGCGGGGTTCATCATTCGTGGCTACAACAAAAAATCTATATGTTTGAACCACCACATATTCTTTATATTTCGTCGGTGAAGCCGACACCGAAATTATTCATTATTCATCAGCGTAAGCGATTTCATTATTCATTACGAAAATCCTTTTAATGAATGATGAATATAGAATAATGAAGAATGAATAATACAAAACAAAAATCCCATCGACAAAAGTCGACAGGATTTTCGTTTTGGCGGAGACGGTGGGATTCGAACCCACGGTACCGGTGAAGGTACAACTGATTTCGAGTCAGTCCCGTTATGACCACTTCGATACGTCTCCGTATAGCCGCTCGCTGTTTGCGAGCAGTCCTATTCTATCAAAACCGCCGGGTTTTGTCAATAGCCGCGCGGCGATTTTGCGATTTCCACTGATTTCACCCTTGATTGTGGAAAAACCGGTATATTTTATGAAAATTGACCAATAATAGCAAATAAAACGCAAAATTTGCTCAAAAAATTAGACGAAATTATCAAAAAAAGCCGTTGCAATATCTATTAATATACAGTATAATACAGGTGAACCTATATTTTTGGAGGGATACCGAATGACTAAAAAGCAACTGCGGGATGCTTTACAAGCGAAGCTGATGCATCATTTTTCGGTTCTGCCGGAGAACGCTGACAACGGCCATTTTTACCATGCGCTGGTGTTGGTGCTGCGGGATATGATGCGTACCCGCCGTATTCATTATATTTCCAATGCCCACAAGCAGGATTCCAAACAGGTGTACTATATGTGTATGGAATTTCTGATGGGTCGCTCGCTGAAAAATACCCTGTTCAATTTAAATCTCACCGATGTTGCTTCGTCGGTACTCAAAGAATACCACGTGAAGCTTGACTCGCTGTATGAACTGGAGCCGGATGCCGGGCTTGGCAACGGCGGGCTTGGTCGCCTGGCGGCCTGCTTCCTCGACGGACTCGCGACCTCGTCTATCCCGGCGATTGGCTATTCGCTGTTGTATGAATACGGTATCTTCCGCCAGAAACTGGTAGACGGTTGGCAGACCGAGATGCCGGACTTCTGGCTGCCCGGTGGGGAAAGCTGGTTGCTGCCCCGTCCGGAACTGGCCAAAGAGGTGCGCTTCGACGGACAGGTTCGTGAATGGTGGGATAACGATTTCCACCACATCGAATACGATAACGCCACTGTTGTCATCGCTCAGCCGTATGACCTTATGGTTGCCGGCAAGGACGGCAAGGGCATCTCCACCCTGCGCCTGTGGCGGTCTACCGCCCCCGGTATGGATATGTCCCTTTTTAACCAGGGCGAATATATGCGCGCTATGGAGCAGAAGGCCATGGCAGAGATCATCACCCAGGTGCTCTACCCGGCGGATAACCACCGGGAAGGCAAATCCCTTCGTTTGTCCCAGCAGTATTTCCTCGTGTCTGCTTCGATGCAGGACATCGTGCGCCGGCATTTAGAGGTGTACGGCACCATGGATAACCTGCCGGAAATGGCGGCGATCCATATCAACGACACCCACCCGACCTTGGCGATCCCCGAACTGATGCGGATCATGCTGGACGAGTGCGGCTACACTTGGGACGATGCCTGGAACATTGTGAAAGGCACCTTTGCCTACACCAACCATACCGTGATGTCCGAAGCGCTGGAGTGCTGGCCGGAGGACCTGTTTGCTCAGCGTCTGCCGCGTATTTATCAGATCGTCAAGGAGATCGACCGGCGGTTCAACGAGGAAATGATGAAGGAAACCGGCGGGAATGGCGATATGGTCGGCAAAATGGCGATCATCAGCTACGGACAGATCAAAATGGCAAACCTCTGTGTCGCCGCCTGCCATTCGATCAACGGCGTGTCCCGTCTGCATAGCGAGATCGTGAAAGACACGGTGTTCCCGGAGATGCACGCGGTGCACCCCGAGAAATTCAAAAACGTCACCAATGGTATTGCCCACCGCCGCTGGCTGTGCCAGGCAAACCCGAAACTGACCGATTTTATCACCGACAAGATCGGGGATCAGTTTGTATATGATGCCAGCCACCTCTCTGAACTGCGGAAGTTCGAGGACGATAAAGCGGTGCTAAAAGAGTTTATGGCGATCAAACGGCATAACAAGGAGCGGCTTGCGAAATATATTAAGGAGCAGAACGGCATCACGGTGGATCCCGATTCGCTGTTTGACGTGCAGGTCAAACGCCTGCACGAATATAAGCGCCAGCACCTTAATGCCCTTAACATTCTGCACACCTATCTGAAGCTCAAAGAAAACCCGAACCTCGATATCGTGCCACGCACCTATATTTTCGGTGCGAAATCGGCGCCGGGCTATTATCTTGCCAAAGAGATCATCCGGTTTATCTGCCAGCTTTCTAAAGAGATCGAAAACGATCCGGTTATTCGGGAAAAACTGCGGGTGGTGTACCTCGAGGATTATCGGGTGACCCTTGCCGAACTGTTGATGCCGGCGGCGGATATCAGCGAACAGATCTCCTTGGCGGGCACCGAAGCATCCGGCACCGGCAATATGAAGCTGATGATGAACGGCGCTATCACCCTCGGTACCCTCGACGGCGCGAACGTTGAGATCTGCGACGCGGTCGGGGAGGAGAATATGTTCCTCTTCGGTATGCGTACCGAGGAAGTGAAGGCGCGCCGTGCCGCCGGATACGATCCCCGCCAGCTGTATATGCAGAACCAGAACATCCACCGTGCGATCGATGCGATGTACCAGGGCTTTGGCGGCCGTCAGTATGCGGAGGTAGCTGCCTCGCTCACCGGGTATGACCCGTATATGGTGCTTGCCGACTTTGAAGATTATCGGCGTGCGCAGGAACTGTCCTCCATGGTATATACCGATAAAGAAAAATGGGCGAAAATGGCGCTCATTAACACCGCCGAAAGCGGTGTGTTCGCCTCCGACCGCTCCATTCAGGACTATTCCGACCGCATTTGGCACGCTCGGCCCGTGGAGTGGGACTAAGGTTATAATCATTATTCAATGCCATTACCCACTCCCCAAAATTCGCTTAACGAATTTTCCAAGGGAGATCAAACCCCGTGGAGTGGGAATAAAGTTAATTCCGGTCCTTGGTGTCATTACCCACTCCTCAAAAATATCAACAAAAAAACCTGCAACGGATTTCCGTTGCAGGTTTTTTGTATGGGAGGATCAATCTACGATCCAAACCTGTTCTTTAATCGTGCCGTCGTTGACGCTTTTCAACAACTCTTTTGCTTGTTCGCTTAAGGTGAAGTAGGCATCCTCCGCAATCCAGCTGTACTCATCCTTTTCGGATGGGTATTCCACCGTGATCCGGCAAAACGTCTCCTGCATACCGGGTGCCCGGTCGGACAATCCCTCGTCAAGCATTTGGATAGCATTGTCAAAGAGCCGTGTTGACATTCCGCCGAAGTTGGCTCCATAGGTTACCTGTTCGACCGGATCAAACACCTCGATATATAAATGCTTTTCCTCCGCCTGTTTCTGGGTCAAATTTTGCAAGATAGAGCGCACCGTATCCCGCCTATCGTCATCCTCTTCAAAGAGATAGGTGAGATATTTCTCGTAGGCCTTGGGGGTGAGGGTATTAGTCAGCGGCACCGAAAGGTTGTAGAAGGAAGCACGGTAGTTGGCGGTAACATAAATACTGTCAATGTCAAACCCGTCGTGATCTCCTTCTGCCAGCAGGGCATACCGTGTCTCAAACGGCAGGGCGTTGATCTCCTGCACCATAAGCCGGTACACCTCATTTATCTGCTCCTGGGTGAGCTGGAAGTGTCTCACGCTGACGTCCCCGCTCTTCTGCGGAAGGGTGTAGGTCGACTGGTATTCCGGGATTTTTTCCAGCATAGACAGAATAACGGAGGTCTGCTCCTTGGTGAAGGTCAGGATTCGCTGACGGGTCACCCCGCCGGTACGAACCGAGGTGAGGAAGGTGAAAGCATCGTTCGCGCTTTCCCGGAGCTCTCCGTGAGGGCTGTTGAGCCGGGCGGCCGCTTCCAACCGCTCGGATACGATCTCGGCGATCTTCGGGTCTTCGATCGCAATCCGCTTACTGCGGGCTGCGAAATAATTTTCTTGATAGGAACGGGCGCTGTAGGTCTGTTGACTGAACGAAACTGCGTCAATTTCCGATGCTTTCGGTCGGAAGGATAAAACCGAGTGGTATCCGCCCGCAATTCCGAGTAGCAGTACCGCATCCGCCGCGAGGACGATCAAAAAGGAGGGGGCTGTTTTGAGTAGTTGCCGCGGCTTTTTGGTGGTGATGAGTTCGTACACACAGAAAGCGATCGCCGCGAGGAGGTATAACACTAATAGGAAAAAACAATCCTCTGCATTGATATGGCTGGAGCCGGTAATGCGGTCCACGATCACCGCCACCGGAATGAGGGTAACAAGGAAGGTGATGAGCAACCGATAGACGGTTTGCAGTAACGGGGTGGAGGCGCTTTGCCCGGCCGCTTCGCTGTGCCGTATCCGGAACAGGAAATTGGCGAGCAGTAGGAAGATAAATCCCATAACGGCGGTATAAAGGCATCCCGACCAGTTGTCTAACAGCACGGAGACGGTACTGTCCCCGGTGAATACCCACGCGACCAGCGCATACGGGATGTTGTAGGATAGGTCTAAAAATGGGTTGTTATATTGACCCGGGATGATCTCGATAATATTCTGCAGAATTTCCGAGACGTAGATCATCAAAAACCGCGGCGCAAAGAATAAAAGGCCGGTAACCAGCACGTTGGTAAAAAGGGTGCCGGTAATGCACATGGCGACAGCGGCGCACCCGGCAAGCAGTAAGGCGCCGGACAGGGTGGCGGTCAAGAAGGGGAGGATACTGCTGAAGGTGATCTGGAACAGCATCGGGAAACAGAGGGTGGTGATGAGCGATGCGGCGGTAGACACCACCGCGATCAGCAGGACCCACGCCATGACGGCGGTAAACAAGCTGAAAAACAGACCGGCGCGGCTCACTGGCAGAGCGTGGTAAAAGTCCCCGGATTTCCGCTGATTCAAAAACTGGAACAGCATCAGCACCATAAGCGGTGCCAGCGGCATCAAGAGGGTCAAAAGCGGATGCATATTCAGTAAGGACACCAGTCGTACGGAATAGACCGGCTCCTCGACCGTCAGCTCGGAAATAGCGATGCCGACCGGCATTAAGATTGCCGCCAGGGTGAGGATCACAAGCGCTAAAATACCGACCGTGCGGAGCTGCCGGAACCCTTCCCAAAACATACGCGGGTTGAAGCCCCAGAAACGGGCAGAAGCTTTGCTGTTCATTTGGTTCCCTCCTTCATACCGTCGTCAAAGATGTAGCCGAGTGCTTCCATTTCGTAGGTGAACACCTCTTCTAAGGTAAGCGGTAACACGTCGAGTAACACCGGCATTTTGGATTGTAAGATCGCCACCGTTTGTTCCCGGTCGCCACGTACGATAATACTCGCGACCGAGCCGTGACGGGTATAGTGAAGCAGATTCAGTTCGCGGAAGGTATCCCGGTCAAAATCGCGGTTAAAGGCGATCTGCACCTTGAAAAGGGAGGTTTTGAGGTTTTGCACGTCGCTTTGCAGCACCAGTCCGCCCTTGTGCAACAGCGCCAGCTGATCGCAGGTATCCTCCAGCTCCCGCAGGGAGTGGGAGGTGATGATTGCGGTGGCTTTTCGCTCGATCACGTCGTTGCAGATGAGTTTTTTGACAAGGGTGCGCATAATGGGGTCCAGTCCGTCAAAAGTTTCGTCAAAAAACAGGTATTTCGGACAGCAGGCAAGCGCCAAAGCGGTGGAGGCCTGCCGCTTCATTCCTTTGGAGAAGGTGCCGATGGATTTTTTGGTATCCAGTCCGAAAGCATCCGCCAGTTCCCGGAACCGTTTTTGGTCAAACCGGGGGAAGGCCGCCTTATAAAGCTCGGCCATACGGGTCATACTGGCGCCACTGAGAAAGTAAAGCTCATCCGGCACGAAACCGATCTGCGCCTTGACCGTTTCATTTTCCCAAACCGGCTCGCCGTCAATCAGCACCTCGCCCGCATCCGGACGGTACACCCCGGAGATGAGCCGCAGTAAGGTGGATTTTCCGGCACCGTTGGAACCGACCATACCGTAGATACACCCTTCCGGAATGGTGCAGGTGACATTATCCAGCGCGGTAAAGGAACCGAATTTTTTGGTTATGTTGTTCACTTCAATCATTTTTGACACCTCTTTCGTAATAAGCGGTGGTGGCGGCACCCTTCAGTTCTTCGAGTGACACCCCGGCAAGCGCCAATTCTTTAGCGAGCGCTTTGAATTCGGTTAACTTCCGTCGGGTCAACACCGACAGAACCTCTTTGGCGTTCTCGGCCACAAAACAGCCGATACCGGGAATGGAGTAAATGATCCCCTTGGTATCCAGCTCGGTGTAGGCCTTTTGAATGGTATTGGGATTGATGGATAACTCTACCGACAAGCTCCGCACCGAAGGGAGCTGATCTCCCGGATTGAGAATGCCGGTCAGCACAAACCGTTCTATCTGTTCCACCAGCTGCTCGTACACCGGCTGCCGGGACATGGCGTCAATTTGGAACATAAAGCACCTCCTTTGGTAGGTGTACTATCTGTGTTAGTACACCTATACTGTAAGCGGTTTTCGTGGAATTGTCAAGAACTTTTTTCATTTTTTGCAAAATAAAAAACCACCCCGGAATTTCTCCGGGGTGGTAAAAACGCTTGATTTATCTGGCTTTTTCGGCAATTTCCTGTCCGATTTTTGCAATGAAACACGCAAGCGGCATACTGCCGAGGTCGCCGTCCTTGCGGTTGCGGACCGAAACGCATCCGGTTTCCGCTTCGCGGTCGCCGATGATGAGCATATACGGAACCTTCTGCATCTGCGCCTCGCGGATTTTGTATCCCATTTTCTCGTTCCGCTCGTCCAGTTCCGCACGGATGCCGGCGGCGGTGAGGGCGGCGGTAACCTCCGCCGCGTGGTCCAGCAGTCGCTCGGACAGCGGCAGTACTCGGACCTGCTCCGGCGACATCCAGGTGGGAAGCGCACCGGCGTATTTTTCAATGAGGTACGCGAGGGTACGCTCGTAACAGCCGAGAGAGGTGCGGTGGATGATATAGGGGAGCGCTTTCTCACTGTTTTCGTCGATGTAGTACATCCCGAACTTTTCGGCGAGCAGCATATCGATCTGAATGGTAACGATGGTGTCCTCTTTGCCGAACACGTTTTTGTACTGGATATCCAGCTTCGGTCCGTAGAACGCCGCCTCGTCAATACCGATCTCGTAGTCGACCCCGAGCGAATCGAGGATATCCCCCATAACCTTCTGGGCAACCTCCCATTGCTCGGCGGTACCCTCGTACTTATTGTTGGGGTTTTGAGGATCCCACTGGGAGAACCGGAAGGTACAATCCTCCAGCATCCCCACCGTATCCAGACAGTATTTCGCAAGCTCCAGACAACCTTTAAATTCCTCTTCCAGCTGATCCGGACGGAGTACGAGGTGTCCCTCCGAAATGGTGAACTGACGGACACGGATAAGCCCGTGCATCTCGCCCGACTCCTCGTTACGGAACAGGGTGGAAGTTTCGCCGAGTCGCATCGGCAGATCACGGTAGGAACGCTGGCGGTTGAGATAGGTCTGATACTGGAACGGACAGGTCATCGGACGGAGAGCGAAGCATTCTGCCTCCTCGTTGTCCGGGTCGCCCATAATGAACATCCCGTCCCGATAATGATCCCAGTGACCGGAAATTTTGTATAACTCCCGTTTGGCCATAAGCGGGGTTTTGGTGAGCAGGTAGCCGCGCTTCTGCTCCTCGTCCTCGACCCAGCGCTGTAACGTCTGGATGACCCGCGCGCCCTTCGGGAGCAGGATCGGCAAACCCTGACCGATCACGTCCACGGTGGTGAAATATTCGAGATCGCGGCCGAGCTTGTTGTGGTCCCGCTTTTTCGCTTCTTCCAGTTGGGTCAAATGCTCTTCCAAAGCGGACGCTTTCGGGAACGCCACGCCGTAAATACGCTTGAGCATCTTTTTGCTCGCATCCCCACGCCAGTATGCACCGGTGGAGGAGAGCAGTTTGACCGCCTTCACCCGTCCGGTGTCGGTCAGATGCGGACCGGCGCACAGATCGGTGAATTCTCCCTGCCGGTAGAAGGAAATCTCTGCCCCTTCCGGCAGATCGGAAATGAGTTCCTGCTTGTACGGCTCGTCCGCCATAGCTTTCAGCGCTTCCTCCCGGGGCAGGGTAAACCGCTCAATGGCGAGTCCTTCCTTGATGATCTTCTTCATCTCCGCCTCGATCGCCTCCAACACCTCGGCGGTGAAGCTCATCTCGGTATCAAAATCGTAGTAAAATCCTTCATTGGTCGCCGGACCGATCGCACATTTTACGTCCGGGTACAGGCGTTTCACCGCCTGCGCCAAAATGTGGGACACGGTGTGCCAGTACGCCTTTTTACCGTCCAGCTGGTCAAAGGTCAAAAACTCCACCGTGCAGTCGGCGGTGAGTTCACAGCGAAGGTCTTTCACCTCACCGTCCACTTTAGCCGCACAGGTGTTGCGGTACAGCCCCATGGAAATGTCACGGCAGAGTGCGTCCAAAGTGGTATTTTCCGCCACCTGACGAAGGTCGCCGCCTTTGAGGGTAATGGTTAACATACTGATTCCTCCTTTAAAAAACAAAAAGTCCCGTCCCCAAAGGGACGGGACAAAACTGTCTCGTGGTTCCACCCTTGTTGGCAAAGAAGATCTTTACCGCTCAAGTGACCGATAACGGGGTCAGCCGTCGCACCTTGTTTCGGCGCGCGCTCCGGGGTGGTAGCCGTTTCCCGTTTTTGCATCCTCGCACCGACCGGATGCTCTCTGAAAAAACCGCGGAAAAGACCGTGTCCTCATCAACGCTTATCTGTTAGATATCATACCTCGTTTATTCGCAATTGTCAAGAATGAGCCGATTTCTTTTCCAGCTCCTGCATCAGATCGGCCTTAGAATCCTCCGGCATCTGCCGATAAAGACACAACAGCCGCCGCTCTTCCAGTGACAGCATTCCGAAAGCGGTTTCCTCCGCCAGATCGTCCGCCACACGTGTCCGCTCGGCAGTGGGGGTGTCGGGGAAGTTGGTCGCTCCGACCAGATAGTCAATGGACACCCGATACAGCCGGGACAACCGGATGAGCGCATCGTAATCGGGCTTGCTGCGGGACAATTCGTAGTAGGTGTACGCCGACCGCCCGATGCCGAGCAGATCCGCTACCTCCTCCTGCCGCATACCGCTGGCCACCCGAAGCAGCCGCAACCGTAACGCCAGGGTCGACTTTTTGGTTTTCGCCATATTCCCGCCTCCTTTGTGGTCATAATGTCACATTTGTTTCATTTTATCACATTGTTTCCGGTTTGACAAGCCCCGTTTCGTTTTTGACCCCTTGACGGGTGGGGGTGATTCTGTTATAATGTCAGTGCAAAAGAATACGCTACTGTGGCTCAGCAGGTAGAGCAGCTCACTCGTAATGAGCAGGTCGTCCGTTCGAATCGGATCAGTAGCTCCAAAAAATCCCGAATGCTTTGCATTCGGGATTTTTTACCTTTTCACTCTTCACTTTTTACCGCTAACTCTTCGAGCGCCTTTCCGTTAGCGAAATCCCGACAGCACCGGGCGGTACATTCTTTGAACCGGGAAAACCGCCGTTTGGCTTTCTCAGGATCGCCGTACACCTTCCAGCACCCGGCATAGCAAAACTCTTTTGCCCGGTGGGTGATAAATCCGCGCACGTCCTCCGGCGGATATCCGAGAAATAATCCGATCTCGTGCGGAAATTCGGGGCTTTCATTCACCCTCCGACGAAGCCGGGTCAGTGCCGAAGCGGGGCGGTCGTATCCTGTTTCCTGTAATAACCCGAAAACCGCCGGACGTGTCAGTTCGTTTTTCAGTTGTGCCGGGCGGTAGAGGTAACAGAGCACCCCTCTTTTCCCGCATTTGAGCGGGATCACCCGCAGTCCCTTGTCCCGCAAAAGACCGTTCCACCGCCGGAAAAGAGCGGTCATATCCTGTTGAGAAGCCGGCTGACAGACGAATAAGCTCCCGGTTTTAAGCCCTTGTAAGGTGGGAGACCCCTGTCGCACCAGTACCGCATCCACTCTTTATCCTCTCCTTTGAGGATAGTATAAGTGGCTATGTTTCAAAAATACATAACAAAGAAGTGCATTCGCTCAACAAAAAGCCCCCTTGTGTAAAGGGGGCTGTCAAAACCGCAGATTTTAACTGGGGGATTGTTTTTTATTATCATCCTATGGCGATCTCATCCGCAATCGCCCGAAGGATTTTTTCGGTGTTTTCCTCTACCGAACCGCCGCTAAGCTCCACGATATAATCGGCGTGCTGTTCATAAAGCGGGGCACGCTCCTCGTACAGGTCCTTGAGGGAAAACCCGTCTTTGAGCACCACCCCACGTTTTTTGAGATCACCGAGCCGGCGCACCACCTCGTCGTACGGGATTTTCAGGTACACCACGATGCCGTTTTCTTTCATTTTTTCGATCGCATCCCCGCGGTAGATCGCACTGCCGCCGGTGGAGATGACACATTGCTGTACCTGGATAGACCCGTTGATCCGCGATTCCATTTCCAGAAATCCGTCGTTTCCGAGTTGCTCAATGAGGGTCGGCAGCAGCTTGCCGGTGCTCGCCACCATAACGCTGTCGATGTCGATATATCCGTAATGAATCTCTTTGGCAAGCAGGATTCCGAGGGTGCTTTTTCCCGACCCCGGAATCCCGACTAAAATGATATTTTTCACCGTTTGTATCCTCGCTTTGTGGGTTGATGTCGTCAGTATTGATTATAAAATATCCATGCCTGAAAATCAAGACGGATGTTCAAATGATAAGAAAAAACACCCTATGCCCTCGGGCATAGGGTGTTTTATTTTATTCCGGCTGAACAGGAATGACTAAAGCGGCGATGATGTACGCCAGAATACCGCTGCCGCCCAGCGCGCAAAACAGGATCCAAGCCAGGCGGATAAGGGTGGGGTCGATGTTAAAATAGTCGGCGATGCCGGCGCAAACACCGTCAATTTTCTTGTCGGTGCGGGATTTATACAGTCTTTTTTCCATACTCATTCTCCTCTCCAAGGTGCCATCTCCATTATAAACGTAAATCAAAAAAATAGCAATGGGAATATAAAAAACGGACTATGGAAAATCCATAGTCCGTTTCACAGTATCCGTTAATCCAGCGGTTTCATGGTGGGGATTTCACAGGTGATGGTTTTATACCCTTATTTATCCTGCCATTACCTGACTTTGTTAATCCAAATCGGGTACATTGCAGAAAACAACCTGTCATAATGTGGCATAACTTTACCCCATTTGTCGTAAAATCTGTCGTAAGAATATGAGGGAGTTTACATTGTCCAGAAAAGGAATACATATTATTTAAGCTGAGTAATTACTGATTTTTCATCTGTCGCAGGAACAATAAAACGGCAAACACGAGCAGAACAGCGGTATATCCCAGCACCCACCAAAGATGAGGGAAAACTCCTGAAAAATCTCCTACAAGTACAGCACGTTCCATCTCTACTGCGTGAACAAACGGAAGTGCGTATGCAATCTTCTTAAAGGTACCTCCTATAAGGTCAAGATCAAACCAAACGCCCGACAACCACGCTGAAACGTTGGTTAGCAACGCACCGCAGATACCACCGACCTGCTTATCGGTAAGCACGCTTCCGCACAGAAGACCTAGAGCGATGTAGAGGATAGAAACAGGAATAATACATAACACAGCATATAAAATATTAATTGTAATATCCAACCCGAGAACGATTGCGGCAATATAGCAGATGACGCATTGAGAGATAGAAATTGGAATAATAGGCAACGTGTAACCAAGAATGAAATCCAGAGGGGTCAATGGCGTTGTATACAAACGCTGCAATAGCGAACTGCCTCTGTCTTTTGCGATAATGGTTGCCGAAAACAGTGTCATAAAAGCCAGACCGAAAACCGTTACACCCGGAGTTAAATGCTGTATTTCAAACAGTTTTACGGGGATATTTGCTTGTATTGCGCTTAACAACAAAATCAAAACAAGGGGAAAGCCGAGTCCAAAGAAAAGTGTCAACGGATCTCGTAATATTTCTTTTGTATTTCTGTTTGCAAAAGCGAGCATTCTCATTTTGCC
>JAFSAC010000035.1 GCA_017442265.1 Clostridia bacterium
CGCTGGATCTTCTTCAGCTCATAGCGTACCTGCTCGCGCAGCTTCGCGTCCAGGTTGCCCAGAGGTTCGTCCAGCATGAACACGTTGGGGTCGCGAACCATCGCACGGCCCAGCGCCACACGCTGACGCTGACCGCCGGACAACGCCTTCGGCTTTCTGTCCAGCAGGTGGGTGATATCGAGGATGCGGGCGGCTTCTTCCACGCGGCGCTTGATCTCATCCTTCGGGGTCTTACGCAGCTTCAGGCCGAACGCCATGTTCTCAAACACGGTCATGTGCGGATACAACGCGTAGTTCTGGAACACCATCGCGATGTCGCGATCCTTCGGCGCCACGTTGTTCACCAGGCGGTCGCCGATATACAGTTCGCCTTCGGAAATCTCTTCCAGACCGGCGATCATACGCAGGGTGGTGGATTTACCGCAGCCGGACGGACCGACCATGATGACGAATTCTTTGTCTTTGATCTCAAGGTTGAAATCCGAAACGGCCGTAACACCGCCGGGATACCGCTTGTAGATACCGGTAAGGGACAAACTTGCCATAATTTTGACCTCCAAATTCTATTTCGGCAGACGCCGCTAATTTAGGTTCGCAGTTATTATAACAACTTTTTCTAAAAATAACAAGTTACAAACCGCACAAACATTTCCCGTTTTTTTAGACAGTTTTCATAATGGCAAATTGCACAAAAAGTTTTCAACACCCCTTGAAAAGCAAGGAAATTTCCTGTTTTCCGAGTGACCTATATTCACATTCCTGTAGGGTGTCGTCCAGCGTGAGACCACCCATGGAAACCCGTTTGAGCCAGGTAACACCACGGTCGACCGTGCCGAACATCCGCTTAATTTGGTGAAATTTTCCTTCGAATATGGTAATTTCCACCAGGGGCTCCCCGCCGTCCTGCAAAACGGTGAGGTGGGCAGGCAGACATTTTGTGCCATCTGCCAAAACGGGGCCGGTTTCGATCGCCTTTATTTCGGCTTGTCCGATCGGACCGTCCAACCGGACGAGGTAGCGTTTGGGGATATGATGCTTGGGGGAGAGGATGCGGTGGGCCAGTTCTCCGTCGTTGGTGAGCAGTACCAGTCCGTGGGTATCGCGGTCCAGCCGTCCGGCGGGGAAGATATCCCGGCGGCGGTCGTCGGGGGAAAGCAGATCCACCACTGTTTTCGCCTTCGGGTCGCGGGACACGCAGAGAATACCGGCCGGTTTATTCAGCATAAAGTAGACGTAGCGGGAGAAGGGGAGCGGGGTGCCGTCAATGGCGATCTCGTCTACGTCCGGGTCGATATGGGTCGCCGGACGGCGGCAGATCTCTCCGTTTACCGTTACCCGCCCACGACGAATAAGGCCGTCGGTTTCCCGACGGCTTTTCATACTTTGTGAGCAGATGATCTTATCCAGCCGTTGCATCATTTTTCATTCCTCGCTTGGGGTAGATTGTAAGGGGAGTTGAAACCCGCCGGCGGCGGTGGAGGCCATGTCTCCGGCGACGATTTTATCCTTGTAGAGGTACAGGTGGATCTCCACCTGCTCTTCACCGGGGAAGTTTTCGACCGTATAGGTGCGGCATTGGAGCCGTTTGCCCCGGTAGGGGGTGAGGTCGAAGCCGACCGTTTTCTGTTGCTCGTTATAGGCGGTCAGGGTATCGTCAAATTCCTCCGGCACCTGAACCTCTTTCGTTTCCCCGGCGGTGACGGTATATCCGAGCGATTTCAGGTAGCGAATCCCGTCCTCCACCGACAGGGCAGATGCGGGGCGGGTGGCGGTGTTTTCCGCATCCTCCGGCCATAAGGTCAGGGTGATCAGAATGCCGCCGAGCAGCAGAATGCAGATAACCGCCCAGAAAAGCTGCGTTTTATTGGTTTTACAAGAATACACAAACATAGTGAGACCCCTTTGCCGATTGTTAGGATATACCTATGCAAAGGGGTCGGACATTATGCCTCGGGGAAGTACACGCCGTACCAGACGAGGAACATATACACCGTCCAGATCTTCCGGCTGTTATCCTCCTTGCCGGCAAAATGCCGGTCGAGCAGGCGGATAAGTTCCTCGGTGCAGAAGAATTTTTCTGCCGCCGTGCCGGTGAAGGCGGCCTTCACCAGGTCGTAGTATTTTTGCTCTTTCAGCCACACCCGGATCGGAACCGGGAAGCCGAGCTTCGGTTTACTGGCCGCCGATTCGGGAATATGCCGGCGGGCGGCAAGCCGCATGGCATATTTGGTGGTGCCGGCGGCGATCCGGTGCTTGACCGGGATACGGGCGGCGACCGAAAACACCTCTTTGTCTAAGAACGGAACCCGCAACTCCAGCGAGTGCGCCATACTCATCCGGTCGGCTTTTAAGAGGATATCGCCCACCATCCAGCGGTGGATATCCAGCGACTGCATCCGGGTGACCTCATCCTGCCTTTTGGTTTTGGCATAAAACGGGGCGGTCAGGAGGGTCGGATCGGTGGCGGGGATGTCCTTCAGCAGGCGCGCCTTTTCTTTTTTGGTAAACATATTCGCGTTGCCGATAAACCGCTCCTCGAGGGTTTTGGCGCCGCGCATCAAGAAGCTTTGTCCCTTGAAATGGGGGAGAACCGACACCATGCCGGCCAGCGCCCGGCGCAGAAAGCGGGGGAGTCGCTGATAGGAGCGCAGGGAGTACGGCTCGTGGTAGATGCGATAACCGCCAAACAGCTCGTCCGCCCCTTCGCCGGACAGCACCACCTTGACATGCTCGGCGGCGAGTTTGGATACAAAATACAGGGCGACACAGGCCGGGTCGGCCAGCGGCTGGTCCAGCATATACTGTACCTGCGGGAGGGAGTTCCAATACTCCTCCTCCGAAATGAGATGAACGTAATGCTCAATGCCGACCTCCTTTGCAAGCTCGGCGGCATAGGTGCTTTCATTGTAATGCTGTCCGTTATCAAATCCGACGGTAAATGCTTTCTGCCCGCCGAAGTAGGAGGCAACAAAACTGGAATCCACCCCGCTGGACAGGAAACAGCCCACTTCCACGTCGCTGATGCGGTGGGCTTCCACCGAATCGGTGAACACCCGGTCGATCTCATCGACGGCGGTCTCAAGGGTCATATCCTCATCCGGGGTGAACACCGCTTCCCAGTAGCGGGTGACCGAAATCTCGCCGTCCTGATACTTCAGAAAATGCGCCGGCGGCAGACAGAAGATGCCTTCAAAGAAGGTTTCGTCCGGCACCGAATACTGGAAGGAGAGATAGTTGTCCAGCGCTTTTGGGTTAAACCGTTTTTCCACGTCCGGGTGCAGTAAGATCGACTTGATCTCCGAACCGTATACCAGCCGTCCGTCGGCAAGGCGGGTATAGTACACCGGCTTGATGCCGAAGTAGTCGCGGGCGATAAACAGCGAGTGATCCTCTCGGTTAAAAATCACAAAGCCGAACATACCGCGCAGGCGGGGGAGCAGTTTTTCGCCCCACTCTTCAAAACCGTGCAACAGCACCTCGCTGTCACTTTCGGTGGCAAAGGTGTGTCCCGCTTTGATCAGCTCCTCTCGGAGCGGGCGGTAGTTATAGATCTCGCCGTTGAAGGTGAGAACCAGCGTTTTATCCTCGTTGTACAGCGGCTGATGTCCCGCGTCGAGGTCGATGATGCTCAGGCGCCGGAATCCCATAGACACGGTCGAATCGGTGAAAAAGCCGTCCGAGTCGGGACCGCGGTGGGTAATCGCTTCCGCCATTTCCCGCAGTACCTGTTCACGGTCGGCAAGCTCGCCGGTAAATCCGCAAAATCCGCACATAAATCTTTACACTTCCCTTTTCAGCAGAATGGCCGCGATCGCGAGATCGGCCGGTGTGGTGATCTTGATATTCCGGTCACTGCCCTCAACGAGGGTGACCGGCAGACCGGTGCGTTCAAACAACTGACAGTCGTCGGTCAGATCGGCGCCGTCCTTGATAGCGGCGGCAAGCGCTTCCCGGTAGGAGGAAAGCCGGAACACCTGCGGTGTCTGTACCTGCCGCAGAGCGGCACGGTCCACCGTTTCGGTCACCCGGCCGTTTTCATTCACCCGTTTGATCGTATCCTTGACCGGCACCGCCGCGGCGGCGGCACCGCTGTCTTTCGCTTTGGCGATCACCCGCTCGATCAGGGCGGGGTCGCAGAGCGGCCGGGCGCCGTCGTGCACCGCGATAAACCCGGTGTCCTCCGGCAGGGCATCAAGACTGTTTTTCGCCGATTGCTGGCGGGTATCCCCGCCGGGGCAAAGGCCGATAAATTTTGAGATGTGATGTTGTTCGCAAAGGGCGGAAAACGCATCAAAATCCTTCGGGCGGGCGACCAGCAAAATGCCGTCCACCGAGGGGGCGTTCTCAAACTGCAAGAGGGTGTGCGCCAGCACCGGCATTCCGTCTAAAAGCGCCAGCTGTTTCGGGAAACCCATGCGGGTGGAATTTCCGGCGGCGAGTATCACGGCCACGGTTTTCACGGCGGTCACCTCCCAAGTACAAACTAAGTCATTGTAAAGTATACGCTATTTTCCGATAAAAAGCAATGAAAATTTGCGGGCTTTCTCTTGTTTTTGGAGGGGAAGGGTGGTATAATTGGGGCAAAAGTCGGGAGGTGTCCTTTGATGATCAAAGAATTGGGATTGCAGATGTATTCCATCCGGGAGCATCTGGAAACGGCGGAGGATGTGCGCCACGCTCTTAAGACGATTAAGGAAATGGGCTATTCGGTGGTGCAGACCGCCGGACAGAAGATTTCGTTGGACGAACTGGCGGATATCACCAATGAGTTGGGGCTCACTGTGTGCGGCACCCATTGTGATATGGGTGAGCTGGAAAAGGATCCGGAAGGGATGATGAAGGTCCACCGCAAGCTCGGCACCACCAACATCGGGATCGGCGGCCTAACCGCCAATGATGCCGAGCATGCGAAACACATCATCAAACGGATCAATGCCTTTGCGGATATTATTTACAAGGAAGGGTTTAAGTTTACCTACCATAATCACCACCGTGAATTTCGTAAATTCAATGGGAAGCGGATTATGGATATGATGATTGAGGGACTGGATCCCGAAAAGACCTCGTTCTGCTTTGATACCTATTGGGTACAGCACGCCGGCGGGGACGTGTGCGAGTGGATGGAAAAACTCGCCGGTCGGATCGACATCCTGCATCTGAAGGACAAAGCGGTCGGTCTTGATAACAACCCGTTTATTACCGAGGTTGGCAACGGCAATATGAACTTTAAGAAGATCATCGAAACCGCCGAAAAGATCGGGGTAAAATACTACGTGGTGGAGCAGGATATCTGCCCGGGCGACTCGTTTGACAGCGTGCGGCAGAGCAGCGAATATATCCACGCCAACTTCATGTAAAAAAAGGACTTTACAAATCGGGAAAGCTGTGTTATAGTGTTAGGGCTGCCGCAAAAAAGGCAGTGTATCCGATCACGCGGTTCGCGGCATCTGCCCCTATGGGGACTCACCACGGCCCGGTACTGCGTTTTTGGGAAATATTTTGAAGAGGTGAAAGACTATGATGTTACCCGAAGAGAAAACCGCTATTATGAAGGAGTATGCGACCCACGAAGGCGACACCGGTTCGCCGGAGGTTCAGGTGGCTGTGCTGACCCGTCGGATCCAGGATCTGACCGCGCACCTGAAAACCCACAAGAAGGATCACCACTCCGCCCGCGGTCTGCTGAAAATGGTCGGTCATCGGCGCAACCTGCTCAAGTATTTGGAGCGCACCGATATCAACCGTTACCGTGCTCTCATCGAGCGTCTGGGACTGCGTAAGTAAACAATCAAAAAGAGGCAGGCGAGGAACCCTCGCCTGCCTCTAACCGCTTATTACGGAGGAGCCAGATTTAGCAGTGAAACGAGCGTTTTCGGGAGGAAAAACGTTGGTTTTATTGCTAACATCTGTCGTCCCCGTGGTATATAAAAATTTCATGGGAGGTATTTGTTATGTTTGAGAAGTACAAGGTATTTGAAACCACTCTCGCCGGTCGGAAACTGGTTGTGGAAACCGGCAAAATGGCGCAGTTGTCCAACGGCTCCTGCCTCATTCGTTACGGCGAGACTGCGGTACTGTGTAACGTCACCGCGTCTGCGAAACCGCGTGAGGGGGTTGATTTCTTCCCGCTTTCGGTGGATTACGAAGAGAAGCTGTATGCGGTGGGTCATATCCCCGGCTCGTTCCAGCGCCGTGAGGGTCGCCCGACCGAAAAAGCCATTCTGACCTCGCGTGTCATCGACCGTCCGATCCGTCCGCTGTTCCCGAAGGATATGAGAAACGACGTGTCTATCGTGTGTACCGTGATGTCGGTGGACCCGGACTGTGCGCCGGAAACCACCGCGATGATCGGTGCTTCCATTGCGA
This sequence comes from Clostridia bacterium, assembly GCA_017442265.1. Lineage (GTDB taxonomy): Bacteria > Bacillota > Clostridia > Oscillospirales > Acutalibacteraceae > URNF01. The sequence goes on from JAFSAC010000035.1 coordinate 6,367, forward strand.
TCGCTATTTCGGATATTCCGTGGGCGGGTCCCATTTCCGGTGTGGTGGTCGGTCTGGTGGACGGCAAGATCGTCATTAACCCGACTGCCGAGGAGGAGAAACGCTCCGAGATGCACGTGACCGTGGCCTCCACTGCGGAACTGGTGGCGATGATCGAGGCGGGTGCCAATGAGATCGACAACGACACCATGTTTGACGCCATTATGGCGGGTCACGCCGCTAACCAGGAGATCGTGGAATTCATCAACGGCATCGCGGCGGAAATCGGCCGTGAGAAGTTCCCGTTCACCTCCAACGATCCCGATCCGGCGATGTTTGAGGCGATCAAGGAATTTGCCATTGAGAAGGTCCGCTATGCGCTGGACATCGATGATAAGCTTATCCGTGACGAGCGGCTGCAGCCGGTGTACGACGAGGTGCACGAGCGGTTTGACGCTGAGTATCCGGAAGAGATCGGCAAGATCGATGAGTGCCTGTATAAACTGCAGAAATATGTGGTTCGCCGCTGGCTGTTGGACGACGGCAAGCGTGTGGACGGCCGCGGTATCGATGAGATCCGTCCGCTCGCGGCGGAGGTTTCGCTCCTGCCCCGTGTACACGGCAGCGGTATGTTCACCCGCGGTCAGACCCAGGTGCTGACCATTGCTACCCTCGGTTCCTCCGGGGATGCCCAGCTGCTGGACGGTCTGGATGATGAGACCGAGAAGCGGTATATGCATCACTACAACTTCCCCTCCTATTCGGTGGGTGAAACCAAGCCCTCCCGTGGCCCCGGCCGTCGTGAGATCGGTCACGGTGCGCTGGCGGAGCGGGCGTTGGTGCCGGTTCTGCCCTCCCTCGAGGAGTTCCCGTACACCATTCGTCTGGTGAGTGAGGTGCTGTCCTCCAACGGTTCCACCTCCCAGGCCTCTATCTGCGGCTCTTCGCTCGCGCTGATGGATGCCGGTGTGCCGATCAAGGCGCCGGTGGCCGGTATTTCCTGCGGTCTGGTGACCGAGGGTGACCGCTTTATGACCATGGTGGACATCCAGGGACTGGAAGACTTCTTCGGCGACATGGACTTCAAGGTCGGCGGTACTCACAAGGGTATCACCGCCATTCAGATGGACCTGAAGGTGCATGGACTGACCCCGGCTATCATCCGGGAAGCGCTGGATAAGACCTATAAAGCCCGTCTGCACATTCTGGACGATATTATGGCGCCGGCGATCAGTGAGCCGCGTGCCGAGCTGTCCAAGTATGCGCCGAAGATGATCGGCACCAAGATCGACGTGGATAAGATCCGCGAAGTGATCGGTAAGGGCGGCAGTGTGATCCAGAAGATCCACGCGGAATGCAACTGCAAGATCGACATCGAAGAGGACGGTACCGTGTTCATTTCCGCGCTCAACAGCGAGGACGCTCAGCGTGCGCTGATGGTGGTGGAAACCATTGCCAAGGACCCTGAGATCGGTGCGATTTATAAGGGTCGTGTCACCCGTCTGATGACCTTCGGTGCGTTCGTGGAGATCGCTCCGGGTAAAGAGGGCCTGGTGCATATCAGCCGTCTGGACGTCAAGCGGGTGGAGAAGGTAGAAGACGTGGTGAACGTCGGCGACGAGGTCATGGTCAAGGTGACCGAGATCGACGAGCAGGGCCGTCTGAACCTGTCCCGCCGCGATGCGCTCATCGAGGTGGAGGGACTGACCCCGGAAAACACCGTGTCGGATGCGCCGCGGCCGCAGCGCCCGCGCCGTGAGGGCGGTTTCCGTCCGAACCGCGATCGCCGTCGCGAAGACTAAGCGTTTTGCATTACCCCCGCCAATTCGGCGGGGGTAATTTTTTGTCTGAAAAGCGGGAAAATGTTCCTTTTTCGAAAAGGTGTTGGCAATTTCGAAAAAGTATGTTATACTGTTTTGTGTATCGGCGGAAAGCGGATAAAAAAAGAGGAAACCGACCGGATGCGGTCGTTAAGAATGCAACGGCAGGAGGAGATCCCGCATGGCAGACTGGAAAAAGGTGGAGCAGACCCCCGATCAGCCGGAAGCTGAAAAGCAGCAGCCGGCTCCGATCGAAGAAAAGACGGCTCCCACCGAGGAAAAAGTTGCTGAAAAACCGGATAAAAAGGCGCTGAAAGCGGCAAAAAAAGCCGAAAAAGCCGAAAAAAGACAGGCAGAACTGCTTGCTTACGCTCAGCGCATCCGTGAAAAAGAAGCTGAAAAACGCGCCCGGTTTGATAAAAACGGACGGCGGCGCGGTCGGTTCCATTGGGCGCCGGCGGTTGGCTTCATTATGAGCTTACTCGCCATCATCGGGGCGATCACGCTGGTGTTCGGCGCGGTGGATCTGGTGCGAGGACTGGCGGACGATTCCGCTCTTCGGGAGGAAATGTACTATTTCCTGCAGCCGGTTATGGCGTACAATCCGTTCCCGCAGTTTGACGATGTCAATGCGGAGGACGTGGATGAGCTGTTACAGGCGGCGGTCTGGCGGATCACCGATGCAGAGCGTATCCGGATGCTGCGCGAAAAGGATGATAACACCGCTTACGAACTGGATGCTTCCAGCCGTCTGGTGGTGCCGGTGCAGGAGGTGGTGGATTCCTACCAGTACCTGTTCGGCAAGGAGGCGGTGCTCAACCACCGTTCGATCGAGGCGGACGATCTGGAATACAGCGAGAAAAACGGCTGTTACTACGTTCCGTTCAACTTTATCAATTCACTGTATCAGCCGGTGATCGATACCGTTCGCCGCAGTGGCGGAGAGTATCAGGTCAAGGTGGCGTACGTGTCCATTAATGACCTGCAGGTGGACGAACACGGCAACACCATCGACCCCACCCCCGATATGGCAAGTTTCTCGCAGATCTACGTATTAAAGCGGGAAAACGGGCACTTTATTCTGACCACCGTCGGGGAGGAATCCGGCGTCGCGGCGACCGAATAAAGTTTCCCTTGCAATTCCCGAGAGATTCAGGTACAATGCGAAGAGAGTAAATCGGAAGGGATGACCTTGGCGATATGGACAATAAGCGGAGAACGATTGCAATATGGGTGGTTTCTTTACTGCTCGTTGCGGTGATGCTGGTGGCGGCTTGGTTCGCTCATAAATCCCGTCAGCAGGACTGGTGGGACGGCTGGAACGATCCGACTACCCGGCCGGATTTTTCAAACGTGACGGTTCCCACCGATAAGAACAGTGTCAACGTCGGAGGTCTGTTTCCGACCGATAAGGCGACCGACGGGACCACCGCCCGGTTAGGCGGCGGGACGGTGGCGACCACGTCGGCAACCGGCACTGCTACCCAAACAACGGAAGAACAACTCGAAACCTCCGGTTCGCGGTTTGATAATATGCTCAGTTGGGGTGACCTGCAGCCGTAATAGACGGGGTGCGGCATCTCGATTGAAATGAGGAGTGACTTACATTGAGAAGAAAAGGTCGAAAGTTGTGGATATTCTTAGTATCACTGCTGATTGCGGCGGTGATGCTCGGCACTGTGGCGTGGGTGGCTTTGGGCCGCAGACGCGATCTGGAAAATCAGCCGTATGCACCGGGTGATACCGAGCCGCGCGTAACCACCACCACCATTGACGACGGCACCGGTACCACCGGCACCGGAGGGACGACCGACACCACCGACACCACCGGCAACGCCAAGGCAACCACCAAGAAAAAGACCGACAAAAAGACGGCGAAACCGACCACAAAAGCCACCACGAAAGCGACCACCCGTACCACCGGTACCCGTGCGACCAACTCAAAATTTGACAATAACGTCGGTTGGGGTGAGCTTCGTCCGTAAAGTGCCGGTTTTCTAATCGGGAACGGCTCAAAAAGGAAGATTTTTGAAGAGCGATTTTGCGATTGCAAAATCGCTCTTCATCATTTTGCACAAAAAAGAATTGCGAAAAATAGTGATTACGACTGTTTTTGAAAAACCCATTGCAAATAATCTGTAATTAGTGTATTATAAGCGTAGGTAATTGCGCCCCTGCTGTAGCTTTGTCTATTTTTCCGGAAACCGGGTATGGCGGCACGGCCAAACGCTCAAAATTTTCCCCGATGTTCGGTGAAAACGGAGAGAAGGTCGGCGTTTGTCTGTCTGTCATCGGTTTTGCCCGTTTAGGTATTGAACGGCGGAAAAACGGCGGGTGCAACACCCAACGAAAAATATCAAGAGAAAGAGGAATGAAGTATGACCAAGAAACTTTTGGCTATCCTGTTTGCAGCTCTCATGGTCATCACCCTGTTGGCCGGCTGTCAGACCACCAAGGTCTACTACTCCAGCGTAGACGGCGAAGCCGATGATGAGTACCAAGAAGAGGTTATCACCGATGGCACCAACGAAAAGGGTGAGAAGGTTACCCGCGTGGTGACCAAGACCAAGAAGGTGAAGACCACCAAGGGTCAGGCGGCCGGTAATGAAGGTGGCGGTGTGGGCACCCGTAAGACCAAGGCCCAGGGCCAGGCGATGAAGTACACTCCTGTCGCTGACGCCGGCGCCGATTATTCGGTGAAGGGCGAGGTCACCATTGCGGTTGATATGTACCGTCCGACCGACTATGACGCGATGTTTGACGTCATGGAACAACTCTTCCCGAACGTCACCATTAAGCTCGATATGCATCAGACGACCGACGGTAAAGATAATGCGGGTGTGTATCTGAGCACGCGTATGTTGACCGGTACGGCGGCGGACATTGTCTGGGACGACGCTTCCAACGTGCTGAACTACGCGGAAAAAGGTTGGGTCTATCCGCTGAACGACTTTATCCGTAACGATTCGGAAGCGAAGTACATCCCGGCGAACCTTCGTAATGACTATACCCACGACGGTTATCTGTACGCACTGCCGCATCAAGCGGTCTTTGAGGTCACCGTGTTCAACAACAATCTGCTGAGCCAGGCGGGTCTCAAACTGCCGGCTTTGGATTGGGGCTATGCTGATTACGCGAAATATCTGGAGGCCGGTAAGAACTTGTACAGCAAGGGGTTGGCGGTGGCCGTACCCAACTTTGATGCGGTCTTTGACAAACGGTACGCCTGGGCTTGCGCACTGCAGAAGGATCCCAACGGCAACTACGGTGCTTACGGTATCAACATGAACAAGCTGTCCTTTGACGAGAACACTCTGAAAGAGACGGCGACCCAGATCAACAACTGGCGTAAGACCGAAGGCGTGGAAGGTTACTATATGAGCATTTCCAAGACCGGCGGTATCAGCGACCTGCAGAATAAGCTGGGTATTTCTAAGTACGGTACGCTGTTTGACGTCGGTAAGGCGTTGATGTTCGATACCCAGGATAGCAAGATCTACACGAATTACCGGAACAAGTGGAAGTTCGATTACACTATGTGGCCGGCTCCCACGGTGAACGGTCGCCAGGGCGTGCACGTTGACCACTGTGTCATCACCACCAACTGCGACAAGGCGAATCTCCCGGCCGCTTGGCAGCTGCTTCGCTTTATGACCTACTCCACCAACGGTAACCTGGCTCGTCTGTCCATGTACAAGACCGAGAACAAGAAGCTGTATGCGCTGAATTCCCGTCTGTATTATCCGACCACCACTAATCCGACGGTCGTCAAGGCGTTCGAAGAACTGCCGAGCGCGACGAATGTGGATAAGTATATGCTCTCTTGCCTGAGCAAATCCGGTCGTATCGATGCGTATAAGCTGATTCCGAACTACAATCAAAACTGGGCTAACTGCGGTGTTGAAACTGCGTTCCAGCAACTGAAAAACGGTACGGGCGGCGGCGATTTGAACGAAGCAGTCGATGAGCTCAACAAACTCATGCAGAAGGAAGTTTCCACTGCTCGCGCGTCTGCCAAGAAGAAGGCCGAGGCGACCGGTGTTAAGCCGAACTAAGTTCGTCTGACCCGTGATCGGTTCTTCCCGATCAACCACTTTTTATTGAAACCCGTTTTCTTCCGGTCGGCCGGACTTCGGTCCGGCCGGCCGACAGAAACGGTGTGCCGGTCCTTTCGGGATCGGAGCGGCAGAGAGCCGGTCGGCTTGATGCCCACGCTTACATAGAAGCGAATACTGAATATTCCCGTGCCGTATGATGCGCGGAAAACCAATACCGACCTCACAATACCGTCCGTCTATGCTCGAAAAACGGTGTCGAATGGGGGAGGTATTTGGTGGTTTATAGAGAAAAATCGCGTCAGGGAAAAGCGAGCGATCCGAACCCGTTTTAATGGGTCTTTTCGGTGGAATTTGACCGTTTTGTCCTTGAAAACAGGTAAGGATCACGTCTACTCTGAACAACATATAGATTTTGAGTTTGATTTGCATTTTTGATGTTTTACACTTTACGGAGGTGAACAGCATGTTCCACAAGAGGAAAGTCATGAGCGTTGTGTTGGCTTTGGCCCTGATGATGGGAGCAGTCACTCCCTGTCTGGCCGCCTCCGGGGAAACTGCCGATAAGTCGAAACCGGCTTCGGGCGATTCTCCCTACACTTCCTCTTCGGTTGCTGCGTGGACCGACAGTGCTCGGTTCGAAAACGGCTGGTCGTTGGATCTGGCTGCCGCACAGGTGAACGGTGCCGCGGCGGTATTGAGCGACGGCAAAGTAACGCTGAATGCCGGAGATAAGATCAGCTTTGACATTCCGGTTGCCGAAACCGGCCGCTATGAGATCGCGCTGAAATATTATCCGGTGGACGCTCTGTACATGGACTGTCTGGCCGACCTGACGGTAGGGGATGCCGCGTTTGTGACCACCCTGCCGCTTTTGTGGGCGGACGCTAATTCTGAGTACGGAACCGACCGCAAGGGTAATCAGCTGGTACCCGAACAGCTCAGCATTACCGAGCCGTTTATGGATATCCTGCGCGACTACCGTGATACCAACGCTGACGAACTGCGCTTTGATTGGAAAGCGGGCGAGGTTCAGCATATCACCTATACTCCTTCTTCCCAGAAGATGGTGCTGGTTGGTATTTACGTGGCCAAAGTCGCCGAGCTCCCGACCTATGCTGAATATGCAGCGGCCAACGCTGGCAAAGCGGACGTGGAGGACGTGAAAATTCTGGAAGCGGAACGCTACATGGTGAAATCCGACTCCTTTATCCGTGCCACCACCAAGCAGAGCGCGGCGCTGTATCCGTATGACACCTACCGTAAATTACTGAACGTGTTGGAAGGCGGTTCCTGGCGCTCTCCCGGTCAGAAGATCGTGTGGGAGTTTGAGGTTGAAAAGGACGGCTACTACCAGCTTGGTATGCGGTATCTGCAGAACTCGGATACCCACAAGCCGGTGTACCGCACCATTGAGATCGACGGCAAGATTCCGTTTGCCGAGTGGGAAACCTATGCGTTTGAAAACACCAAGAGCAACCAGTATGCCAACAAGGTGCTGGACGTGAACGGCGAGCCGGTGAAGCTGTATCTCACCGCCGGCAAGCACACCATTGGTATGACCGTGTCGGTCGGCCCGTTTGAAGAGGTGTATGACGGCATTATCAAGCTGATGGAGGACATCAACCTCTTTGGTATGGATATCCAGAAGCTGACCGCCGGTCAGAACGACCAGAACCGCACCTGGAATATGGATTATTATCTGCCCAACGCGGTGCCGGATCTGAATGCTTTCGCGGACCGGGTGGATGCGCTGTATGCCCGTCTGGAGGAGATCAGCGGGGAGAAACCCACCTACGCGGATAACCTCAAGTACGCTTCCGAGCGTCTGCGTGTTTTGACCAAGGTTCCGAACGAAATTCCGAACAAATCGGAGCTCATCAGCCAGGGCGATAACTCGGCGACCAAGTATCTCGGTAACGTGCTCTCCCACCTCAATTCGATGTCCATGAGCATCGACCGTTTCTACATCGGCAACACCGAGAAGCTGCCCCGCGCCACGGCAAACGTGTTCGTGAGTCTGTGGGAAGGCATCAAGGCGTTTGTGTGGTCCTTCACCCCGGATGCGGCGGAAGGCAACTACACCGCCACCGGCGCTGATAAGAGCACCGAGCTTACCGTGTGGATCAACCGCTCGGTGCCGTACGTACAGGTGCTGCAGCAGATCCTTGATTCGGATTACAACTCGGTGCACGGCACCAACATTCAGCTTTCTATTATGCCTAACGAGCAGAAGCTGATCCTGGCGAATGCCACCAAGACCAATCCGGATATGGTGATCAGTGCAGGTCTCTCCACTCCGTTTAACTTTGCGGTGCGCGGCGCGGCGAAGAACCTACTGGACTATGAGGATTTCTTACCTTATTATAATGATCATTACAGTTTAATGACCCTGACCCCCACCACCTTTAACGGCGGGGTTTACGGCGCGGTGGAAAGCCAGAACTTCCACGTGATGTTCTACCGCACCGATATTCTGAAAACCCTGGGACTGGAAGTCCCGCAGACCTGGGATGACGTCAAGTATATGATGCCCACCCTGCTGCGGTATAATATGAACTTCTACTCGCCGCTTTCCAGCACCAACGCATATAAGTCCTTCGTGTGGACTAACCCCTTTGTGGTGCAGAACAACGGTAGCTACGTCACCAGCGATGGTTCCTCTGCGGCCTTTACCGAGGACGGCTATTTCGATGCGATGACCGAAATGACCGAGCTGTATGAGATCTACGGTATGCAGCAGGCGGTCCCCAGCTTCTACAACAGCTTCCGTTACGGTGAGATTCCGATCGGCATTGCCGACTTCAGCCTGTATATGCAGTTGACTATGGCGGCGCCGGAACTGGCCGGTAAATGGGCGATCGCCCTCGCCCCCGGCACCGAACAGAAGGACGGCACCATTAAGCGGGATCAGGCGGCGGCGGCGACCACCTCCATGATCTTCAAAAACACCACCCGCCCGGATGAGGCGTGGCAGTTCCTGAAATGGTGGCTGTCTACCGAAACTCAGGTGAAATACGCATACCTGATGCAGGGTACCTACGGTGCGGAGTACCGTTGGAACACCGCTAACCTGGACGCGTTCTCCCAGATGTCCTACACCGAAGAGGATAAAAAGGTGATTATGGATTCCTGGAAGGAACAGTGTGAGATTACTTATCACCCCGCCAACTACATGATCGAGCGCCAGACCAGTGACATCTGGAACAGCGTGGTGGTCGATTTTGAGAATATGGTGGAAGAGATCGACCGTGCCACTATCGTTACCAACCGTGAATTGATCCGCAAGCTGGCGGAGTTCGGTTTCTGTGACGAGGACGGCAATATGATCAAGAACTATTCGATGTACGCTTACAGCGATCTTCAGAAGAAACTGGCAGAAATTCAGGCAAAGGAGGGTGCGGCAAAATGAGCACGAAGGTAAAAAAACCGTTTAAGAACCCATTGACCCACCACTCCACCCCCTTCTTGCTGGCTCCGTATGCCGCCCTGTTTATCCTGTTCATTTTGATTCCGGTTATCGCTGCGGTGGTACTGTCCCTGTTCTACTTCAATACCATTCAGACCCCGAAATTTGTGGGCCTGGAGAACTACCTCAACCTGTTCACCAACGACGAAGTGTTTATGCAGCACGTCGTTCCGAACACCATCACTTACGCGGTGTGGGTTGGTCTGATCGGCTACGTCGCCGCTTTCCTGCTGGCGTGGATGCTGTCTCAGGTTACCAAACTCCCCCGGACCATTATGGCGTTGACCATTTACGCGCCGTCTATGACCGGCGGTGTGCTCTTGTCCACCGTGTGGAAGGTGGTTTTCAACGGTGATCAGTCCGGTTACTTAAACGCCGCGTTACTGCGGTTCAACATCATCGAGGAGCCGGTCGTGTGGCTGTCCTCCTCCGAATACCTGCTCACCATTATGATCATCGTCGCGATGTGGAGCAGTATGGGTATCGGCTTCTTGTCGATGCTCTCCGGTATTATGAACGTCAACGAGGAGCTGTACGAAGCGGCTTACATTGACGGTATCAAAAACCGTTTCCAGGAGATCATTTACGTCACCATTCCGTCCTCCAAACCGCAGATGCTGTTCGGCGCGGTTATGGCGATCGTGAATACCTTCCAGAGCGCCGGCGTCGGCGTGGCGCTTTCCGGTTCCAACCCCACCCCCGGCTACGCCGGTCAGTTGATCGTTACCCATATCGATGACTACGGATTTATCCGGTATGAAATGGGTTATGCGGCGGCGGTTTCGGTGGTGCTGCTGGTAGGCATCTGGATTTTGACCAAGGGCGCCAACCTGGTGCTCGGCAGTAAAGACGAGTAAAGGGGGGACGGATGATGAAAAAAGAAAAACCGGCAAAGAAAAAAGTGTATAAGCTGAAGAAAAACGGTATTAACCCGCAGCATTTTGAAGTGGGTCAGCTGAAATTCTACGCGATTCTGATTCCGATCTGCGCCTTTATGGCACTCCCGATCATAATCATCTTTATGAACGCGTTCAAACCGCTGGATGAATTGTTCGCTTATCCGCCTCGCTTTTACGTGCGTAACCCTACCTGGGACAGCTTCCGCGCTCTGTTCGCGATCTCATCCACCAGTAACATCCCCGCTTCCCGTTATCTGTTCAACAGTATTATTTCTTCGGTAGCGACGGTGGTGTGCACCCTGGTCATCTCGACCAGCGCCGGTTACGTGCTTTCCAAAAAGCGGTTCCGCGCCCGTCCTGCGTTGATGGAGATCAACAACTTAGCGTTGATGTTCTGTTCGGTGGCGGTGGCCATTCCGCGGTATTTTGTAATTTCGTACTTAGGACTTCTCGATAACTTCTGGTCCAACGTGATCCCGCTGCTGGCAACCCCGGTCGGCGTGTTCCTGGTCAAGCAGTTTATCGACGGTCTCCCGGATGCTTTGATCGAAGCGGCGGTTATCGACGGCGCCAATGATTATCAGATCCTTTTGAAGATCATTATGCCGCTGGTGAAGCCCGCCCTCTCTACCTTGACCATTATGACCTTCCAGTCGGCGTGGGGTAGTGAGGTGGCATCCACCAACTACATCAACAATGAAAGTTTGAAGACCTTTGCCTTCTACCTACACACCCTCAGTGCCAGCGGTACCGTTTCGGGACAGGGTGTAGCGGCGGCGGCAACCTTGATCTTGTTCGTACCTAACCTGATCATCTTCATCTTTATGCAATCGAAGGTTATGAGTACGATGGCTCATTCCGGTATTAAATAAGAAAGGGGTTTTGTGACGTGCGCAAAAAACTAGCGGTTTTGTTGGCAGTTTGTCTGTTGTTCGTTTGCGGAACGACCATGGTGTCGGCTGGCGAAAATACCACCTATACCTACACTCTTTCCGTCGACGGCGACTGGATACGGACACAAGACGCCTATATGCCGGGTAATATCTACCTGCGTGACCTTGGCTTGAACAAACCCGAAGATATTTTTATCAAGGGCGATCTGATGTATGTTGCCGACACCGGGAACTCCCGTGTGGTGGTATATAATATGAAAGACAAGAGTCACACCGAATTTGGAAACGACGTGATGGAATCTCCTCGCGGCTTGTTCGTGGCGGATGACGGTACTGTTTACGTGGCGGACAAATCGGGTGTGCTGTTCATCTACGACAGCCAGAAGGTGCTGAAAAAGGAGATCGGCCGTCCGGACAGTTATCTGTTCAGTGAGATTTCCGCTTACGCTCCGAAAAACGTGGTGGTCACCAAAGAGGGAAATATTTTCCTTTGCAGTGAGGACACCTCGGAGGGTATTCTGCAGTTCGATTCTGAGGGTGAGTTCCAGGGCTATTTTGCCGCCAACCGGAAATACCTCACCATTATGGAAACCATTGAGGATATGATCCTCAGTGATGAGATGAAGCAGGATCTGTTGATGCGCCGTCCGCGCGCTATCTATAATATCGACATTGACGATCGCGACCTGATCTACAGCGTGACCCAGACCGATGAATTTGCTTTCGGTTCCGGTGTTGGCGCGAGTAAGCAGGAAAACGCACTCAAGCAGCATAACCTGGCCGGTGTCAACATCATGTCCCGCAACGAATTCATGAAGGACGAATGGAACTTCGTGGACGTGGCGGCCGGTAACAACGGAAACGTGTATGCGGTGACCTATACCGGTCTGATCTATGAATACGACAGCGAAGGCAGTCTTGTGTTCTCCTTCGCCGGTCGTATGCTCGGTATGGAGCGAACCGGCGTGTTTGCCTATGCGTCCGCTATTGAGGTGGATGACGACGGGTTCATCTATGTACTTGAGCGTGACAAAGGATACGTTCAGGTGTTCTATCCCACCGATTTCGCGGTAGCCACCCATCAGGCCATTCACGACCTGGAAAATGGCAACTACGAAAGCAGTGAGCAGACCTGGGCAACCCTCTTGAGCTTGAACGGTATGTCCCGTATCGCTCATATGGGTTACGGCAAGACCTTGTTCCACCAGCAGCGATTCTCCGAAGCTCTTTCGGAATTCCGGATCGCACAGGATCGCGATTACTATTCGGATACCTTCTGGGAACTGCGTGATGCCTGGCTCGGCAACAACATCATCTATTTCGTCGCCGTCATCCTGGTGATAGCGGTGGCGATGGGGATTATCTCCCTCATCAAGAAACGCCGCCCGGCTAAGGCGAAGGTCAAGATGACCGGCGTTCCTGCTCCGGGAAGCAGTCGGTTCCTGCATGACATTACCTATTTCCGGTATATGCTCAAGCATCCGATCGACGGCTATTATTACCTGAAACACGGTCAAGCCGGTTCGATGCGATCCGCCGGTTTTATGTACTTTATCCTGTTTTTGGTGTTCGCAGCGGATACTATGTTCCGCGGTTTCGTGTTCGGCTTCGCCTCTATGGAGGACGCGCCGCTACTGATGATGGCGATCGTGTTCGTGGTGGTGATCGCACTGTTCCTGCTTGGTAACTACATGGTAGCGACCATTAACGAGGGCGAAGGCTCGATGCGTAATCTGTTTACCATGTTGCCGTATGCGCTCTCTCCCTACATTGTCATTACCCCGTTCATTGTCGCAGCTACCTACGTGCTCACCCTCAATGAAGGATTCTTAGTGACCTTCGGGTGGACCGTTGCGGTGCTGTGGTCGGTGGCGCTGATCTTTATCGGTCTTACCGAAACCCACAACTACTCCTTCTGGGATACGGTAAAAAATGTGTTGTTAACCCTGTTCTTTATGATAATCGCCATTATCGCCGTGGCAGTGTTGTATCTGCTCTGGTTGCAGGTGATTACGTTCGTGCAAGATGTCTGGTTGGAGGTGGTTTATCGTGTACAGCAATCGCAGTTATAAGCGGGTCTTGCTGGCCGGCGTGTGCCTGACTTTGGCGGTGATCCTTTGTGCTTCCACCGTCGTGTTTGCAAAACGCGATCGGATTGAGTTTAAGTTACCGGATACCTCCTCCGCCGAGGTGGCCGCCAACCGGCACACCCAGTACCGTGAAGCCGCCGCCATTTCCGCTCAGCGGCTGAGCGTGGAGGGTTTTGAGAAGAAACTGGAAAACGATGCCCTGGAGTTGTGGTTCCGGGAAGAGATCGATTCCATCCGCGTGGTGGATAAGAAGAGCGGATACATTTGGGGTATGGCACCCGAAGATACGCCGGCTGATCTGAACGAGTACTGGGCCGGTATCGTCAACTCGATCCTCACGATTGAGTATTTCGACACCGCCAACACCTCCTATCAGGTGAGTTTGTCCGACCCTTCCTTTAAGACCACCTACGAGTTTAACGATGCGGAAGACACCTTGTACTGTCTGGCGGAGTGCTATGACGTCGGTATTGACCTCGCCTTTGAGCTCGCACTCAAGGAGGATCGCCTGGAGGCGTCCATTGTGAAGGACAGTCTTCAGGAGTATGACACCAACAAGCTTTGTAAGGTGTATCTACTCCCCTACTTCGGCGCTACCAGTTATGCGGAGAAGGCCGACGGATACATCTTTGTGCCGGACGGTTCCGGTGCGTTGATGCGCTTTGACAATACGAACCTGTATTCCTCCGGTTATTCCGCGAAGGTGTACGGCCCGGATGCCGGCCTCGACACCATTATCGAGGTCAACGACTTGCTGGCTAAACGTACCGACGACTATATGGTAGAGGTGTATCGTGCGACCGTGCCGGTGTTCGGTATGGTGCATGGCAATGAGCAGTACGCCACCATGACGGTGGTGGACGGCGGCCGCGAGTTCGCGACCATTGATGCTGCGCTTGCTTCTTCCTCGGTTCCGTACAACCACGCCGGTGTGGTGTATCAATACCGTCAGTTGTACCAGCATCCGACCGGAAAGACCTCGACGGTCCTTCAGCCGCAGCCGAAGGTGAACAATTTCACCGCAAAATTCTCCATTTATTTCCTCTCCGGTGAGGAAGCGTCCTACAGCGGTATGGCACAGAAATACCGCGGGATACTGGAGGAGAACGGCACCCTGAAAAAACTGGCCGACTCGTATAACGAAGTCCCGCTTCGCTTAGAGGTACTCGGCTCGGATATCAAGAGCGGCTTTATCTTTAACAGCACCCAGACCTTCACCACGGTGGATGAGGCCAAACAGATCCAGACCGATCTTAAGGATATGGGTATCGAAAACCTCACCATGGTGATGAACGGTTGGCAAAAGGGCGGTGTGACCGGGCATAAGCTCGGCACCTTCAAGACCCAGTCAACGGTTGGCTCTCTGTCTGATCTGACCGAACTGAAGGAGGCGGTGACCGCTGCCGGTGGTAACTTCTATCTTCAGTATAAGGCGACCACCGGTACCAATGCGCAGGGCCGTTCCAATTATTTTGCTAACACTACCATCGGACAGCGGCTGTCCTACTACCTGCGAGATAACCCCACCGTTATGTACACCCAGACCTTTGTGGTGTCTCCGATGCGGGTTTCCGCGATGCTGAAGAATGCTACGACCGAACTGGCTGATTTCAATCTGCATCTGCCGCGGTACGGTTCCGAACTGTATGCGGAATATAAGCAGAATGCGACCCTCACCCGTCCGGCTACCCGCCGCCTGTTTACCGACACGGCGAAGGAGGTTGTAAAGGACGGTCAGCAGCTCGCTATGAATGCGCCGAATATGTATATGTGGCAGTACTGCACCGATTACTTTGATATCCCGATGATGAACAGTCAGTATCTGTTCGAAAGCGATTCGGTGCCGTTCCTGCAGATGCTTTTGAAGGGCTACGTTCATTATTACGCCCCTTATGCCAACCAGGGCTTCTATGCTACTTCCTGCATCCTGAAAACCATTGAGTACGGTGCTTATCCGTCCTTCCTGGTTATGGCGGCAGAGAATGAGGACCTGATTGACACTCCGCAGATCGACTACTTCTCCCTGAACTTTGAGGACTGGAAGGGCACCATTGATACCGTTTACGGGAGGGTCAATACGGCACTCAAGCAGGTCGAAGGCGCTACCATCACCCAGCATAAGGCACTCGCCGAGGGTGTGGTTCGGGTAACCTACAGCAACGGCGCTAAGATCTATGTCAATTACAATTCGTTTGACAGCACGGTGGACGGCATCACAGTGCCCGGGCTGGACTTTGTGGTAGAGAGGGGTTAAGTTTGATGAGCAAGAATAATAAACTTAATACCGGCTCGACCATTCAGCGGCGGAACGCCATTAGCGGCTATCTCTTTTTAGCCCCGTGGCTGATCGGTTTTGCGCTGTTTGTAGCCTATCCGCTGATTCACTCGATCGTTCTGTCCTTAAACGAGGTTTTGCTTGGGCCGGACGGGATCGAGTACACCTGGCAAGGGTTTTTCTACTTTGATCATGCCTGGAACAACGCACGGGATAACTTCCGTGGCGCTTTGACCTCTCAGGTATCGATGATCTGTTATATGACCCCGGTTATTCTGGTGTTCTCCCTGCTGATTGCCCTGCTGCTCAACGGTAAGTTTAAGATGCGCGCCTTTTTCCGTGGTGCCTTCTTTATGCCGGTTATCATTATGAGCGGCCCGACTATCAGCAAATTGCTTACCCAGTATACGGTGAACTTCTCGGACGGTGCGCCGCTGCTCTACGACTTTTTAGCCAGTCTGCCGGCGGCACTCTCCACCCCCGTACAGTACGTGCTTGATAACCTGGTTCTTATCTTCTGGTTCTGCGGTGTGCAGATCCTCATCTTCCTTGCCGGTTTGCAGCAGGTCGGTTCCGACCTGTACGAAGCCGCCTCCATTGACGGCGCCGGCGCTTGGGAGAAATTCTGGAAGATCACCCTGCCGCACCTGTCACCGCTGATCCTCATCAGCGCAGTGTACACGGTCATTGACGTCGCGAATTACTCGCGAGGCGCGGTGGTTACCATGATTGACAAGCACATTTTCAATCAACAGTACATTTACAGTTACGCATCCGCCATGTCCTGGATATACTTCCTGGCCGAGGCGCTGGTCTTAGTAGCGGTTCTGTTGATCTTTAAGTTCTTTGGAAGGAAGGCGACGCGCGAATGAAAAAGTATGACCGTAACAAAATGCGCCAGCTCTTCCTCGGAAGCAAAGAGCGCAGAGGTATTCTTCCGACCATTGCTCTGTACGTGATCTTGATCGGATTGGCATTCGTATTTTTGTACCCGCTGTTGTATATGATCGTGAATGCCTTCTTCTCGCCGGATGACCTCACCAACCCGTCGGTCACCTGGATCCCCACCAAGCTGTACTTCGGAAACTTCGTGCAGGCGTATTATACCCTGGACTTCTTCCGCAGCTTTGGCATGTCGGTGTTCCTGTCGGTGGTGCCGTCACTGCTGCAGCTCATTTCCTGCTCGCTGGTTGGCTTCGGCCTGGCTCGTTTTGAGTTCCCGCTGAAAAAGCTGTGGCTGGTGCTGGTGGTGGCGACCTTTATGGTTCCCACCCTCGTGTTGAGAATCCCGCGGTACCTGATGTACTATTACTACGGTATGCTGGATACGGTGTTGCCCACCATTTTGCCGGCGGCATTCGGCCAGGGACTCAGAAGCACCATTTTCATTCTGATCTTCTTCGCCTTTTTCAGCAGCTACCCGCAGTCCTTTGACGAGGCGGCCTCTCTCGACGGCGCCAACCGATTTACCATTTACCGGAAGGTGGCGTTGCCGGCGGCCAGCGGTGCAATCGTGCTGTGTCTTTTGTTCAGCTTCGTGTGGTATTGGAATGAAACCAGTGACTTGAGTCTTTTCGCTCCGAACATTTTCACCCTGCCTCAGCAGTTGAGAATGTTCTCTACCAAGTTCTCCGACCTGTACGGAAGCGAAGGCGCTATGGCAGGCGGCGAATCGGTCCGTACGCTGAATTCTTCAATCGAATTGGCGGGCACCATGCTCTCCATTCTGCCGACCGTGATTTTGTATCTCGTGTTGCAGAAACAGTTCGTGGAAAGTGTGGAGCGTTCGGGTATCACCGGCGAATAAACTCATTAAAAAAAGACCCGGGCGAATATCGCTCGGGTCTTTTCTATTTTAAAAATAAAAGCGGCATCTTGCTGTCAAGATGCCGCTTATTTTATGGTTTATTTACGTACCAGATGTACCGCAAAGCCGCCGATCTCGTCCTTGAGATACACGAACTTCGGTTCCCCCTTATCGTCGCAAACGAGGGTGCTCTCATCAAAGGAGAAGCCCTGCGACCGATAGTAGGTCATTGCCCGGCGAACGCTGGTGACACCCAGACCGATGTGGCCCATAGTCCCCGGACCGGGAGCAAACATCGACTCGATCGCGTTGGGGCCGGCGAAATAGGATTTGCTGGTCTCACGGCAGCCGCCGAGCAGCGCCGCAAAGCTTTCGGCCACCGCTTTAGAAGCGGCGTTGTCCGGGTTGTTGATGCCGATATGACGAAGGGAGGTGTCCAGCATCGCGCGAACCGCTTCCTGCGCCAAGGCGGTGATGCCCGCCCAGTTGTTTTCTTTCAGCATATTGCCCGGCACCATCCAGCTACCGCCGCAGGCGATGACGTTGGGAAGAGCGAGGTAGTCGTTCAGGTTATCCGGACCGATACCGCCGGTGGGGATAAACTTCATCTGCGCGAACGGACCGGCCAGGGCTTTGAGCACCTTGATGCCGCCGGCCGCCTCCGCCGGGAAGAATTTCACCACTTCGAGTCCCATTTTGATCGCAAGACTCACTTCCGAAGGATTGGTGCAGCCGGGGGTGATCGGAATGTTGTTCTCCACACAGTAGCCGACCACTTCCGGGTCAAAGCCGGGGGAGATGATATATTTCGCACCGGCGTCTACCGCCTTTTTGACCTGCTCGACGGTCAGCACCGTACCGGCGCCCACCAGCATATCCGGGAACGCTTTGGCAATCGCGGCGATCGCCTTATCCGCGCCGGCAGCACGGAAGGTAACCTCAGCCACCGGGATACCGCCCTTGATGAGCGCAGAAGCGAGTTCTACCGCCTGATCGGGGTTGTCCAGCTTAATGACCGGCACTAAACCGATATCACTGATTTTTTGCAATACAGGATGCATAAAACACTCCACCTTTTCGGTATTTTTATGATTTTATTGTAACCCTAAACCGGCGAAAAGTCAATATAGGGGAGGGGTGGGAGCATAAAAAAGTGGGACCGAAAATCGGTCCCACCTAAGCAATCAATAGCTTTCCAGAATAACCGCCTGTCGACCAAGGTCGTTGTACCGGGTGAAGAAGAGGGAACGGTTGTATTTGACCACTCCTTTGAGCGGATCGTGTACCGTCACCGTCTGGTCGTTGTATCCGATCAGCACCAGACAATGCTCGTTGCCCGGCCAGGAAAACCAGGTGTCGGTGTAGGTGTCTCCGTCCAAAATATACCAGCCACTGCTGTTTTCCCGCACCGGGACCATACTCATGGTCGCCCAGATGCAGATCGGCACCTTTCGGTCGAGGAGGGAAAGCAGGGTCGCTTCGTCCGCACCGGTGATGTCTTTGGCCAGATGCTTGCCGCCCGCCTGATTAATGAGGGTCTGCATGGTGTCGGTCACCACCCCGGCAAACACACCGAAATCCGCGCCGCCGGTAAAGGGGTTGCCGATAAACGCTTTGTTGGGATGAGCGGCGTATACCCGGCCGTTATATTGATGCAAGCGGCTCTTGGGGAGTGCTTCGGCAAAATCGGTTTTGCTCACCGGGTAGCCGTACGCTTGTAAGACCATAGCCGCGGCGGTGCTTTCGCACCCGGTCGGCAGTTCGGGGTTTTGCAGGATCATCGGCACCTGAACCGTTGCCGGCGCCGGCGCCCGGGTACGGGTGGTGGGGGTGGTGGTCGTGGTGGTCACCGCCGGGGTGGTTTTTTGGGGGTCGTTCCGGTCGCTTCCGCCGAACAGGGTGGATATCCCCCAGACGAGCAGAGCGATCGCCGCCGCCATAATCACCAATAAAACCGCCATAATACAGGCACGCTGTCGCCGCCGCTTGGCACGCAGCCGCCGCTTTCGTTCGTAGGAAGTCATATTGTAATTCCCTTCGCATCATTTGTTTTTATTATAAAGGAACGGGGGCGAAAAAGCAAGAGGGTGAGAAGGTTAGTCACTGGTTATATGACAGATTGCTTTTTTGTCAACTGTCGATTTTCCCCGTGCCATTCAAAAGCTCTCCCAAGATACGCAAAATTATACCCCTGAGTATGGATGTGCTTGCAATTCAAAAAACAAACCGTCGTGGGAGCATTCCCACGACGGTTGCTTAAGTTAGCTTACCCTATTACCCCGCAAACGCAATATGCCCGTAGAGTAATCTATCCAACTCGTAATCGCTCATAAAAATTTCTCGAGTTGCAAATTGCAGTGTGTGGTCTCGGTGGAGTTCTCGTACCATCTGTGGATATTCACGGCCAAGATTAAGCAAATATCCTTTTGCAGGTGTCCCTTTCACCTCAGTATCGTACAGTTCCCTTTTAGTCGGTGGTGTCAACACTTCTTCTCCGTTGCGCCGTATTTTCACGTGACAGCGAGCACTTCGTTGAGCAAGGTGTTCTTGCTGACGATAACTAAGAGCATACTTCTGTAATAACTCCGATGGAGAGGATAACATTTGACGCCCTACGAACACCTTGGGAACAAGCAGAATCGGATAGTCATCACAGCAAAAACGCGGGAAAGCGCATGTGGTCCAACGATGATTATCTGTATCCCAATAAGGTGCTTCATACACCTCGTTATAGTCCGGCAAAGGCAATCCTAACAATTTGTACTGCTCCCAGGTGTAGTCCACTAAAACATGGCGTACAATGTTGGTAGTTAAGTCAGAGAGCCGGTCATAATGAAAATTTGGTGTCCACAAATGCAGGTCGCTTAACTGTGTAACCAAATTGCTATCAAACAAACCTCTCTCAATCATTTCGTCGACGATAGGCATAAGGATATCCAAACTGGAGCCTTTTCCGCGCGAATGATAAGTAGACATACCAAAATGCGTTTCGTTTGGTTCTTGCCCAAACGAACACAAGTGATATAGCGTACCATCATCACGAGCATTGGCCGCTCTGCATAGAGTGTCAAAAAAATCTTCAATTGCTCGTTGAGCGTCGACGGCAAATGGATGTTGACTCAAAGCGATTCTCTCTGGGTCAATAAACAGATGCACATCTCCGTTGCATCTAATATCGACAAAGTCGATGTTTTCGTGCCCCTTTGGAAGGGCCCAATAATCCGTAAAAAACATAAGCTTTCGCTCCTTTGTATTGAATATAATATTTATATCAACACACTTTGGAACAAACGCTCGGTACCACCACCTTTCGACAACCAAAAATTTTTATTGCAATCGACTACCAGGTGTGGTATACTCAACTTGCTACGATTGATGAAGTACCACACGTCGTGCTTTGTCGTCTACGAGACACCGAGGGAACTCGGTGTTTTTTCATTCATTCTGCTGTGTGTAATAGCCAGTTCGGTTGCTTGTTGCATCCGTTGGCGCTCGATCGTATCGAGCGCTATTTTTATGTATTATAACACTGTTTGTTTGGCATGTCAAGCTCGGATGTGATTTTTTCACTTTCGTTTACCGTTTTTTAACATTTTCTACCTTGCAGGTATTGACAAGCGCGACTTTTTCGTTTATAATCGCTTCGAAAGGGGGACTCGCTATGATTGCTAGTGTGTCTGTGAGCAACTTCCGGTCCTTTAATAAAACTGAAACATTTTCGATGGAAGCAGGCAAAACACGTAACTTTTCAGAACGCATCTATCGGTCTGCTAATTCTCGAATTCTCAAATTTAAAGCCGTATACGGCCCTAATGCGTCGGGAAAATCAGGCCTGATTAAAGTGCTTGAGTTCATCCAAACGGCTATTGTTGATGGGATTCCTAATAATTCCACAATGGATTATTGTCGTTTGAATGATGATAATATTAACCGTCCCTCTCAATTTGAAATTGAGATTGTCATCGATAACTACCGGTACATTTATGGGTTTCAGGTGCTATTAAGTGAGAGCAAATTTATTAAAGAATGGTTATATGAGCAAAAAAGTGCAAAAAGACGACTTGTGTTCACTCGAGACATCCAGCGTGGAGAGTTTGATGTGGATTCTTACACTACAGATGTGCTACTTAATGAAAGACTGAAAATATACGCAAGTGATATCAAACAGGATTCTTCTGTTCTTTTTTTGAATGTGATGAACCAAAATAAGGACTCTCTGTATGGTTTGGACTCGAAAATAAAGATTTATCGCACGCTTTATCGATGGTTTAAATTTAAATTGTGCGTAGGACATCCTGACGATCCTCTTACGCAATACACATATTTCTTTGGAGCCAAAGGTAGCGCAGCGATTGAAAAAGTATTAGAGCGATTTGATACTGGAATTTCTAAGGTGATGATTTGTGATGAACCAATGGAAAAAGTAATCAAATCTTTTCCTAAACCGTTTTTACAAGAAATTTTAGACAATTTAACCGAACAACAAGCACGCTATTTAAGGCAAAACCGAGATGACACTCCCGCTGTCGCTGTGCGCGATCACGAAGATCATTCAATATATCTTATTGAACTAAATGGTGACGATGTTTGTTGTAAAACGCTTCAATTTTCGCATACACACAGCAACTCGTATTTCATGCTAAAAGAAGAATCAGATGGTACGAGACGATTGCTCGACCTTATGGAAATATTGCTAGCTAAAGCAAATAATATAGTATATGCAATTGATGAAATTAGCCGTTGTTTACACCCTATTGTTACAAAACAATTTGTAAGAGATTTTCTGGACATGGCGGTTGAACGTAATATTCAGCTGATTGCTACTACTCATGAAACTGATTTGATGGATTTAGAATTATTACGGCAAGACGAAATCGGTTTTGTTGAGAAAAATGATACTGATGGTTCTTCACATATATTCAACCTGGAAGATTATGGTGCACGATTTGACAAGCGCATAAGAACTGCATATATGAAAGGACAATATGACGCTATCCCAAAAATAAAGGAATTAACTTAAATTAACAAATATCCGCTTGCCCGTTGGTAAGCGGATATTTGCTTTATATACCAAAGCATTATATTGCTTGCAACTATGCCGATTTCGGTTCCACACATTCGAAAAAAGAAACCTCCCTTGCTACAATGTAGGCAAAGGAGGTAAAACGATATGGCTAAATTCATTGAAGAGTTTTATTACGGCAATCTCGATCCGCAGGCGCGCAGCACCAAGCAGAACAAAACGGTACAAAAACAAATGGAGGTGTTGATGCTAAACGAGGATTTCCTCACCGAGAACCTCTCGGGCGAAAGTAAAAAGAAATTCCTCGACTTTTGTAACGCTTGGGGTGTAGTCAACGGCGAATCCAACCTTGACAGTTTCATTATGGGCTTCCGCCTCGGTGCCAACTTTACCTACGACACCTTCGTGTCCGAAGACTCACCCTTCACCGATCTGTTAAAGGAGGCATAACGATGGAACAATATATCTACGACGAAACCAATGGCTTATGGTACGAACGCGACGGCGATTATTACATCCCTTGCCTCAAACTCCCCGAAACCAACATCGGCATCTGGGGCGGACGCTATCTTAACTACATCCGCGAACACAAGAAACTTCTGCACACCAAATTGACGGTAAACGGCACCCTCTACGACCACCTCGCCGAAATCAACAAACAGGCAGAAGAAATGTTTTCTGAGCTGGTAAAACAAATGAAAACCAATGAGGGCATCACCGAACAACTCAAAATCGATAACCAAATGGAATGGGTGCGCCGGATGAACAACATCCGCCACCGCGTCACCGAAATCATCAACCATGATCTTATATATGCCTAAAACCAAGGCGGCAGAGAGAAATCTCTGCCGCTTTCGTTTTTATATAGCGGTGGAAAATTTTCTGTATATATGATATAATAACCTTAAATCAAACGTGTGTTGGAGGGCTAACGATGAAAAAGACGTTGATTGTCGTTGATATGCAAAACGATTTTATTGATATGGCGCTCGGTACCAAAGAGGCGGTGGCGATTGTCCCTAAGGTCAAGGCAAAGATTCAGGAATACGTCCAAAACGGGGACGAGATCATTTTCACAAGAGATACCCATTTTGAGAATTATCTCGATACCACAGAGGGCAAACATCTTCCCGTCCCGCACTGTATCAAGGGCACAAAAGGTTGGGAGGTTGCCGACGGTCTTTATATTGAGGGCGCGAAGATCATTGATAAACCCAATTTCGGCTGGCCCCATTGGGATGAGGAAACGCTTGAAAGCGTGGAGCTGATCGGTCTTTGCACCGATATCTGCGTGGTTTCCAATGCGCTTATCATCAAAGCAACCTTCCCCGATGCGCAGGTAAAAGTTGATTCCACTTGCTGTGCCGGTGTCACCCCCGAAAGCCACGAAGCTGCCCTCAAAACCATGCAAATGTGTCAGGTGGAAGTGGTATGATGACGGTGAAATTGTTTGTGGGGGCCATACTGAAATTTGTATTAGGCGTTGCTTTGGTTGGCGTTTTGATCTTTTTACCCGCAGGAACCCTTGCCTTTTTTAACGGTTGGTTGCTGATGGGGATATTGTTTGTCCCTATGTTTTGCGCGGGGATCGTGATGATGATCAAAAACTCCGAACTCTTGAAATCCCGACTGGATGCCAAGGAACAACAAAAGGACCAAAGAATGGTTGTGAAACTCAGCGGTCTGATGTTTTTAGCCGGCTTTATTGTTGCAGGTCTCGGTTTTCGCTTTCATTGGTTTGCGTTGCCCAAAGGCGTGGCAATCGGTGGGGCGGTGATTTTTCTTGCCGGCTATATCCTTTATGCTGAAGTGCTCAGAGAGAACACCTACCTCAGCCGCACGATTCGGGTGCAGGAAAACCAAAAAGTGATCGACACGGGGTTATACGGCATGGTGCGCCACCCGATGTATAGCGTAACCTTGCTGTTGTTTTTGGCGATGCCCATTGTCCTCGGCTCGATCTATTCGTTTATTATTTTCCTTGTCTATCCTTTTATCATTGCGCGGAGAATTAAGGGCGAGGAAGAATTCCTCGAAAAAGAACTTGACGGTTATCGCGAATACAAGCAAAAGGTGAAATATCGCCTGATACCGTTTGTTTGGTAAATTGTGAGGAATTCAGATGCAAAAAGTTATGGTTATAGGTTGCCCCGGTGTCGGTAAAAGCACTTTTTCAAGAGTACTGCGTGACAAGATAGGTTTATTTCGTTGAACGGAAGTCGTCATGCGACATCTTTTAGATGTTGTGTGGCGGCTTTTTGTTTTGTTTTAAAAATTTCGACCAAATTGCTTTGAAAATTTTCCAACCGATTAATGGGGGAAAGTTTTGCTAAGGATTAGACATCGCGGCAAAATAAACGGCCGAGCAGAGCGTAATTTACGCTCTGCTCGGCGATTGGTTATTAATCGTTCGGTTCGGTTTGAACAACGGTAATGATTCCGTCTTTGTGACAACTCCACATATCATCGGCTATTTTTTTGATGTCGTCATATTTTTGCGGCAACAAGAATTTTTCTTTTGAGGAGTACAATCCGAAGAAAAATTTTCTATCGTACTTTTTACCGTTGTGTTCGAAACAACTTCTTGGATTACCCGTTAATTCTGTGAACTCGGACCTTGCAACGGCGGAAACGAGATTAGCATCGGGTATTGCTACGACGGAAAATTCTTTTTTATTTAGCCATGGATAAAGAATTTCCCCTTTGCTATTTATGTAATATTGATGGAAATCGTCTACTCCATACCGCCTGACAGTTTCATATATTTGTATACAGTCTTCGGTCCGTTCTATGATAGAGGCTACAGACGGTTCAAGTAATATCTTTCTCTCTTTGGTATCATAAATTCCCATAGGGATATCGCCACCGTAATCTTTCTCATAAGAAAACTCCACAAAGCGATCCGGAAATTCAAATTTTGCTATATATGCAAATCTCGTTCCTGGAATTTCGTTTCCTTGTATATCAATCAGGTGTTGGCTGTTTTTGGAATCAGAAACCAATGCAACACCATATTTGTTGAAAGGATAAGCTTCATCATATTGGAATCCTATGATGGTTTTTCCTTTCCCATCGATGTACCCATAATGGTTTTCATAATATCTTTTACCGTCTTTGGTTGTATACCAAGTTCGGTTAAGGTTGACTGCCGCGAGTCCCTTTGTGAATTCGTGTGCATAAGCGTACTGCGGCGCTATCACAAAATCTCCAGCCTTATTCTTAAAACCGTAGCTTCCAAAAGCATCGTCGATTTCGTATTGTGGCTCTACTGTCGACACGGCTCTCAGCGGTTCATCAAGCCCCTCGTCATCCATCCAGTATTGATCCCATTCATCTTCTTCATAAGTATTGTTATATGATGATTTATCGACGGGAATTTCTATTCCGCTGATATCATAAAACACATTGTCGATGCAAAAAACGAGTCTTTCCTCATCGACCAGATGAATCCACTTGCCGGGTTTTGAAAATATGATTTTCATAGTATCACCTCTTGTGGGTATCTTATCATATTTGATGTTTCATAAAACGGACTTTTCATAGCTATTTTAACATACAATACGACTAAAAACAACTTTTGGGAGAAAGCGGTTAAAAATATCAATAAAGTCCTTTTTATTGGACAACGTTTTTGGTATGCTGTAAGAAAGGAGGAATCGGTATGTTTATGGAACTGAAAGGAAAGGAACAAAAACTTCTCGATTTACTGACCGTGGTTCCGCTTGATTTTTCGGCGGTAAAAAAACTGCTAAATAAAGAAGAATTTTCACTCGAAGAGGTGACCCGGGTGGCCCTCGGATATGTGGATGCTTGCTATGATGACGAGAGCCGTTTTTTGGGTGACAAAAACGTCCTTTTTTCGAAAGAGATCGTCCCCAATCTGCACAGTGCTTATATAGTGGAAGTGGTCCGGCTTTTGTTGCCGTACGGCTTGGAGCCCAATGGAATTTACGGCTACGGGAATATTATGCGTGAGATCGCTTATATGCATAATGAATATCTGGGGGCGGATGCGCTGGCACTTTTGTTAGAGAACGGCGGAGATCCGAATTTGATGCTCCCTTTTTTGGAAGAATCTGTATTTGAAAGTATTGATTTTGATGCTTTTTTTGGTGCGGTGGAGCAGGAAAATCGGACGAAATACGATGCGTGGGTACACGCGTATATGGTGATGATCGGTTATGGCGCACATATTCGAGAGGATCGTATAGAGGTTTTTAAGGAATACGATTCTGAACAATATTTCGATCTGAAAAAACTGAGAAATCACCGGGATTTTTATTTTGGACTAACCGAACGAAAAGAGGGGATCTCTATTAGCATCTATGATAAGGAAACCCTGTGGGAGGTCGTACGGATTCAATAGAAAAAGAGACTTTTGCAGTCTTACAAGATCACCTTAGCACAAAAGGGTCCGATAAGAGAAACAAAAATCTTTTGTTACTGATTATACTTCTTTGGTATCTTGTTGTCGACAAAGAAGATCGACGTTAATTTTGATTTTGAGCAATTTACGCAAGGTTTAAACATTGCGGCACGGCAAAAAAGCCGAGCAGAGCGTTTACACGCTCTGCTCGGCTGACTGACAATACAAGGTTAATCTTTCAATTCAATATAGAAATATTCTATATCATCTGCATAAATACCAAAGTCAACACCGTTTTCGAGATGAAGATGAATGGCATTTGGTAAACTATTTGTTTTTTCTGCCAACTGGGCTTTTTCCTCATCAAATCCTTGTAACGAAAAAGGATATTCGTTCACTTGATCAACGGTGATGTTAATTACTTTCTTTGACTCGTAGGTAAGTTGAAATTGTTCGGATAAATCATAGAAATAATTATTTCCCTTTAAACCCATATTATCAGGAGGAAAATCTTTGGTTTTCTTGATTTTAATATCCAAAAGATTGATTTGGCGATATTGTATCATTCCCATACCATGAACGCAAAGCTCGATTGCGATATTATCAAATAACAAGATAACAGAACCGCCTAAATATGAAAAATCATAATAGTTTTCTCTATGGAGAAAAGATTCTAAATATCCCTGCAAACCAGTATATACCTTTTTGAGAATGTGGTTCTTGCAAACTTCATTTAATTCATCTTGTAATTCTTGATACGAATAGAACCAGGTGCATTCTTCGTCTGGCGTGATAATCGTAGAAAAATTCACTTTCCCAAAATGGTTGTTTGACACTTTTCTCACCTCTTGAGCACATTATATCACACTATAAGTCCTATAAAAAGTACTTTGCAAAGAAAACAACCGCAATCTTGCGATTGCGGTTGTTCAAGATGTTAATAAAAAGCAGGCCGGCTCCGCGCACCAGTAACTCGGAACTGCGTTAACGCGCTCTGCTCGGCGCGAAATTAATTGTCAGAACAACGTTTTTCTTTTTATTCTATTGCGATTCATAGGCAATTGGGTTTCATCAAGTGAAACAGCCAAACCGTGGGAATCCGCCGCAATCAACAAATCGGCATCATCCAATTTAAAACGTAACATTTTTCTGCCTTTGAAATCTGTCTCTTCTCGGACAAAGGCAATCGTATCTGCCGCCTTTATTTCCTTGCTCCATATATGATGATTGTAATTGGAGCAGATGAAACCGGAAAAATCAAACTTATGTCGGCACATTTGTTGTGAAGACAACAAAAAACAGGTGTCCTCAAAACAAATCATTGCGTTTTCGCATACACAAAAAGAATCATTAATCATTTCAAAAGCATGCGGGCTTGTGGAGAGCGCAATATATTTGATTTTGCGCTTATTTTCCAAAAGTTCCTGTAAAGTTTCTCGTCCAGTGTTGATAATGCAGGGGATATCATGGGCATTCCAGGCTTCGATTTGATCTTTTAAAATCGCATCGAAATAGGTGGCTTTGTGGCATTTTTGGCATCGTACGGCGAAATCGTTGCGTTCGTCGATGAGCAATTCGCCTTTCCCACCGCATTTGCACTTTTTTAAAAGGTGACCGCCAACATCCATTATATTGATTCCGTTGCCAAAAGTTCCGGTGGAAAAATTAAATGCATCCGATTCCTCATATATATAAAGATTCAATTTGAAATCGTCGAAGTATATGGATTGATGATCTGCGTTCTGTTCAATCGAATGAATCTTTTGTCCAACAAAGAGTGTTTCTCTATAATCAGTCCATTCATCATCGCTTACATTGCCATAGTGAAATTTTGCGCTTGGAAACGTATACGGTTTCTTATAGGTTTGAACGCCGTCATGGCCTATGGTAGTGTAATAGTTTTCCGTTTCAAAAAGCAGCCAAATTCCTTCTGTCACATGATATTCAAAGGTGCCGAATGTATGCAGATAAGCGTCATGCCAACGCTGATGATATTTGCTTGTATATCCTAATTCTAATATGCATTTGATAGGTTCATCTAAAAGCATACAGGTGCGCAACCTATGTTTTTTCATTTTCCTCACCTCTTGAGCACATTATATCATACTATAAGTCCAATAAAAAGTACTTTGAAACAAAAAACACCCACTCATTTTGAGCGGGCAAAAAATAAAACTTGACGAACCGGTGGTGGAGATCGCAAAAAGAAAAAGTCGAGTTACCGTGGCGAGGTCGCAACTTAATCGTCCTCAATTTGCTCCACGTTCTCCTCGACAAAATAAGCATAATACGAACGAAGAAGATTGTCAACAAAAAATACCCACTCAAACTGAGCGGGCAAAAAAATAAAACTTGACCAACCGGTGGTGGAGAGGTAAGTGGACATTCGTTTGACATTGTCAAACGAAGTCCGTCGAGATTTTTCTTGCTCGCCATAGGGGTGGCGAGCATTTTGCTTCGCAAAACCGAAAAACTCGCTCTGAAACAGATTATATGGTCAGCGGTTTTATCCCGCTCCGGCAAAAAAGAGGACAGTCCGTTTGGACTGTCCTCTTTTTTTGGTGGAGATAAGCGGGATCGAACCGCTGACCTCTTGAATGCCATTCAAGCGCTCTCCCAGCTGAGCTATACCCCCAAATGTATGAGTTGCCGGGGCAACGTACCAAATTTATCACATTTCTTATCAAATGTCAAGAGCATTTTTCAGGAAAAGGGGATTTTTGAGCGGAAATGGGGCGCTCGCCGATATTTTACTGGACATAATGGGAACAATGCTCTATAATGAAGAGATAAGGAAATGATTGGTAGCTACCGAGAAAGGAGGAATTGTGTTGGAACGTTGGGATATACTGGACGACGAGGGAAACCTGACCGGACGCACCATGGTGCGCGGGACGTCGATGCGTGCCGGACAATTCCACCTGGTGGTGCATATCTGGGTAGTGGACAGTCAGGGCCGTATTTTGTTGCAACGGCGATCGCCGCGGCGGCGGCTGATGCCGGGTGCCTGGGCGGCGACCGGCGGGTCGGCGGTTGCCGGCGAAAGCAGCGAAACGGCCGCACGGCGGGAGTTACAGGAAGAGCTGGGGATTACTACTCAGCCGGGTGAAATGGTGAATATCGGACGGATGCGCCGGCGCAATTCTTTTGTGGACCTCTGGCTTTTAAAGCGGGACGTGGACGAAAAACAACTGTCCCTGCAGACCGAGGAGGTCGCCGAAGCGCGCTGGGTGACCGAGCAGGAGTGGCGGGTGATGATCGTGAACGGAAGCTTTCACGATTACGGCCGTCCGTACTTTGATCTGGTGATGTCCGCTATTCGGAACGCGTAATTCGCCCTCACCTTTTTCGGTGCAGGGCTGTTTTTTTCGGAGGAATGGGATATGACCCGTTTATTGATTCGTTTATTTATCCGAAACCACGACCCGGTGACGGCTCAAAACCGCCCGGCTTACGGCAAACTTGCCGGCAACACCGGGGTGATAGCGAACGTTATCTTATTTGCGGCGAAACTCCTGTGCGGTCTTTTATCCGGGAGTGTCGCGATTTTAGCGGATGCTTTCAACAACCTGTCGGATGCCGCATCGTCGGTGATGACGGTGATCGGATTCAAACTGTCTGCCGCGCCGCCCGATCGGGAGCACCCGTTTGGACACGGACGGATCGAGTATCTGTCGGCGCTGGCGGTAGCGGTGTTCATTATGATCGCCGGGGTGGAGCTGGCGATGTCTGCGATCGAAAAAATCCTGTCGCCGGTGTTACCGGCATTCAGCCCTTTGATGCTCATTATGCTGGTAGCGGCGATCGGGGTGAAGGGGTGGCTGGCGGTTTTCTACCGCTATATCGGACGGCGGATCGATTCACCGACCTTACTTGCCGCTTTCGCCGACAGCCGGAACGACCTGCTGTGCACCGCCGCGGTGCTCATTTGCGCGGTGGTCGGTCGGGTATGGCAGATCGCCATTGACGGATACGTGGGACTGCTGATTGCGGTATTCGTGCTGTGGTCGGGGTTTCAGATGCTCCGTCGAACCGTATCCCCCTTACTCGGGCAGGCACCTGATCCGAAGCTGGTACAAGGGATCACCGACACCGTCTTATCTTTTGACGGGATATTGGGGTTACACGATCTTATCGTGCATAACTACGGACCGGGGCGGGTGATCGTATCGTTGCACGCGGAGGTATCGGTGAACACCGATCTTGCCACCGCTCACGATCTCATCGATCGGGCGGAAAAGGAATTACAGCGGCAATTCCGGGTGGATGCCTGCATTCACATTGACCCGGTGGACGTGGAGGATGATCGGTTTAACGAACTACTGCTCATCACCCGCACCGTGTTGCAGGACGTGGAGCCCCGGTTATCATTACACGATTTCCGGGTGGTGTCCGAGCCGGGGGAAACCCGTCTTTTGTTCGACGTGACCGTGCCTTTTGATCTCAAAGGAGAGGCGCAGATGCTGATACAAGAGGTGGAACGGCGGCTCAAGGCGGTGGACGATGCTTTTGTACCGGTCATCACCGCCGAGCACGGATATTTATAACGGAAAGGAAGTGGGATAGCGTGGACCCTTCTGGTGAACCTAAAAACAACAAGAATAATCGGCGGAGCGGGTTTGCGCTATTTTTCCGGGGCTTTTGTTCATAGCCGCGGTTTCTTTGACGACCTCTCCGCCAAGCGGGGAGGTTTTTTACGATGCAAGAATTGATTCAACTGGTGGAGCAAAAACAGTATCAGGCGCTCCGAGGGCGGCTGAATGAAATGAATGCGGTGGATATTGCCGGATTGCTCGAAACTTTCAGCGGGGGACAGGCGGTCATCCTGTTCCGGCTGTTGCCGAAAACCACTGCGGCGCTGGCGTTTTCCTACCTTGATCCGGATGCCCAGGAACAGTTGATCGGGGTGTTAACCGATCGGGAACTCGGTTTTGTCATGGAAGAACTGAGTATGGACGATGCCGCCGACCTGTTAGAGGAGATGCCGGCGGGGGTAGCAAAGCGGGTACTCGCGCAGACCGATCCGGCCGACCGGCGGATCATCAACCAACTGCTCAAATACCCGGAGGACAGCGCCGGCAGTTTGCTGACCACCGAGTTTGTGGGACTGAAAGCGGATATGACGGTGAAGGAAGCGCTGAACCATATCCGGCGCTCCGGTCTTGACAAGGAAACCATTTACATCGGGTACGTCACCGACGAGGCACGGCACCTGATCGGGGTGCTGTCGGTTCGTCAGCTACTGTTAGCGGAGGAACGTCAGACGGTGGGGTCGCTTATGGAGACCCGGGTCATTTCGGTGGCGACCACCGAGGACCAGGAAGCGGTGGCGCAGGTGTTTGCGAAATACGACCTGATCGCCCTACCGGTGGTGGACAGTGAAAACCGATTGATCGGTATCATCACGGTGGACGACGTGGTGGATATTATGCAGCAGGAAACCACCGAGGATATGCAGAAAATGGCGGCGATGCTACCTACCGACCGCCCCTACCTGCGAACGGGGGTAACGGAGCTTTTCCGTCAGCGTATTCCGTGGTTGTTGCTTCTTATGGTGTCGGCGACGGTGACCGGCATGATCATCACCGGGTTTGAAAATGCGCTGTCCTCTATGGTGGCGCTGGTTGCTTTTATGCCGATGCTTATGGACACCGGCGGCAATTGCGGCAGTCAGGCATCGGTGACCGTCATCCGGAGTTTGGCACTTGGAGAGGTGCGGTTTCGGGACATTTTCCGGGTGATCGGGAAGGAACTGCGGGTGTCCCTCCTGTGCGGGGTGACCTTGGCGGTGGCAAACTTTCTGAAAATTTTATTGCTGGATAATCTTCTGCTCGGCCGCGGAGTGTCGCTGACGGTGGCGGTGGTGGTGTGCCTTACCATTCTTTGCACCGTCATCATTGCAAAACTGGTCGGCTGTACCCTGCCGCTTCTTGCTAAAAAATGTGGGCTGGACCCGGCGGTGATGGCGAGCCCCTTTATCACCACCATAGTGGATGCGGTGTCGCTTCTCGTCTATTTCGGGATCGCCACCTCGTTTTTGAGATAAAAAATCCCCCGACCGGTTGGTCGGGGGATTTTTATATTTAGTTCTTGTTTTTGGATTTGAATTCGAGGAAGTCGTCGTAGGTCATCATTTTGTCAAGCAACTGACCGTTTTCCAGTTCCATAATGCGGTTGGCGACCGTCTGGATAAACTGGTGGTCGTAGGAGGAGAAGAGAACGACCCCTTTAAATTCAGCAAGGCCGTCGTTGACTGCGGTGATGGATTCCAGGTCCAGGTGGTTGGTGGGTTGATCCAGCACCAGGACGTTTGAGGAATACATCATCATCCGGGAGAGCATACACCGCACCTTCTCACCGCCGGACAGCACGTCCACCGGCTTTAACACGTCGTCCCCCGAGAACAGCATTTTCCCGAGGAAGCCGCGCAGGTAGGTTTCGGTGGTGTCGGTGGCGTACTGGGACAGCCACTGTAAAATCGGCAGTTTTATGCCGTCGAAATAGGCGGAGTTGTCCTTCGGGAAGTAGGACTGGGTGGTGGTGCCGCCCCATTTGTAGCTTCCGCTGTCCGGCTCCATTTCGCCGGTGATGATCTGGAAGAGGGTGGTGGTGGCGATTTCGTCCTGTCCGACGAAGGCGATCTTGTCTCCTTTGTTTACCCGGAAGGACACCCGGTCCAGCACCTTCACCCCGTCGATCGTTTTGGTGAGGTCCTCCACCGCCAAAATCTCTTTACCCGGCTCCCGCTCCATTTGGAAACCGACGTACGGATACCGGCGGGAGGAGGCCGGCATCTCTTCTACCGACAGCTTTCCAGCAGCTTACGGCGGGAGGTCGCCTGACGGGATTTGGATTTATTTGCCGAGAAGCGTTCGATAAAGCTCTGCAGTTCTTTAATTTTGTCTTCCCGCTTTTTATTCTGTTCCCGCAACAGCTTTTGCATCAACTGGCTGGAATCGTACCAGAAATCGTAGTTACCGACGTAGATCTTAATTTGAGTGTAATCCACGTCCACGATGTGGGTACACACGTTGTTGAGGAAGTGACGGTCGTGGGACACGACAATCACGGTGCCGCTGTAATCCATTAAGAAATCTTCCAGCCAGCGGATCGAATCGATATCCAGGTGGTTGGTCGGTTCGTCCAGCAGAATGATATCCGGGTGACCGAACAGCGCGCGGGCGAGCAGGATCTTCACCTTTTCCCGGGTGGGGAGGGCGGACATCATATCGTAGAGATGTTCTTCACCAATGGACAGTCCTTCTAAGAGGCGCGCCGCCTCGGTTTCGGCATCCCAGCCGCCGAGCTCCGCAAATTCCGCTTCAAGGTCGGCCGCCAGTGCGCCGTCCTCATCCGAGAAATCGGGCTTCGCGTACAAAGCGTCCTTCTGCTGCATAATGTCATACAGCCGGGCGTTCCCCTGCAGAATGGTGTCTAAGACCGTCTGCTCATCGTATTTGTAATGGTCCTGCTCCAGCACCGACATCCGGGTGCGGGGGTCGATCGCCACCTCGCCGGTGGTCGGTTCTAATTGGCCGGACAGGATACGTAAGAAGGTGGATTTGCCGGCGCCG
The DNA here is from genome assembly GCA_017442265.1 of Clostridia bacterium. GTDB lineage: Bacteria > Bacillota > Clostridia > Oscillospirales > Acutalibacteraceae > URNF01. The sequence goes on from JAFSAC010000035.1 coordinate 40,617, forward strand.
TTAGCACCGATCACCCCGTAGCAGTTGCCGGCGACGAATTTCAGATCGACGTGCTTAAATAAATTCTGCCCGCCGAAGGTTAAGCTGAGGTCGGATACGGTAATCATGAGAGTTCTCCATTTCTTGTGTGTATTTTTTAAGCGGCGGGCTGGGTGGTATCGGTCAGCTCGGCCGGAAATATGGCGCTGTCAAAGCACACGTCAAACAGCCCGATCGCATCCTCAAACCGTCCGGTATTGGAGGAGGAACCGGCCAAAACGGTCATCAGTTTTACGCCGTTATATTCGGCGGTGGCGGCAAGACAGTAACCGGCTTTGTCGGTATGCCCGGTTTTCAGTCCGGTCGCGTATTCGTAGTGCAGACGGTTGTCCGACCGCAGCAGGTAGTTGGTGTTATACCAGGTCGCTCCCGTTTCGCCGGACAGGAAGGTGCGGGTCACCTTTTCTTCGCTGGCGGCTTTGGCAATGAGCGGTTGGGCGTACGCCGCTTTGGCAATCTTCAGCATATCGGCGGCGGTGGTGTAATGGTTGTCCGAATGGATGCCGTCGGGGTTGGCAAAATGGGATTTGACCGCGCCGAGTGCGGTGGCTTTTTCATTCATTTTATCGCAGAACCGCCGGATCGCCTCCCGGGTCGGCAAGGACTCGTCCCCGGCGAGAATGCGTCCTACATTCGCCGCCGCGGTATAGGCGGCATCGTTGCCGGAGGGGAGTAGTAGCGCTTCGATCAGTGTTTGCAGGTCCAGTCGGTTGCCGATCCGCAGGCGGGCCACGCTGGATTCTGGGTCAATCAGCCGGATCTCGTCTCCCACCGTAAACACGGTGTCTGCCGGTACGCTTTCAATGGTCACGAGAGCGGTGAGCAGTTTGGTCATACTGGCAGGGTAACAGCGCTCCTCTGCATTCTTGCCGTACAACTGCTTGTCCGAGGTGAGATCGTACAGCACGATGTAAGAGGAAGCGGTATTCTGATCCACAAAGCTCTGCGGTAGCGGCATCGACACCACCGGCAGGGTTACTTGCGGCTGGTCCGGGGGAGGGGTATCCTCTCCCGGCTTTTCTTCCGTATGGCAGGAGCGAAGCAAAATCACCCCTAAAAGCAACAGGATCAGCGCCGCGATCCCGATCAACACCAAACGGTTATGACGGCGCCGGCGCCGGCGGGCATTATAAACAGGTTTTCCCATGGCGGTTCATCCTCTATAACAAAATTTGTATAACTTCTATATTATAGACGAAAACGCCGGGAAAGAAAAGGGGTTTTTCAAAAGTTTTTTAAGCGACGGTGGTCCCCGGGTAATAGTGGGCGAGAATTTCCCGGTAGGTAGCGCCGAGAGAGGCCATATATTTCGCTCCCGCCTGGCTCAACCCTACGTTGTGTCCGTAGCCGTGTACCGTGAAGTGGAATGTATCCTCTTGATATTTCACTGTAAAACAAGCCGAACGCAGAGAAAGGGCGGTACGAACGGCGGGACCGGTAAAATCGGTGCCGCACACGGTAATTGATTTGACAAACCCGCTGTCGGTTGTCTGCGGATTTTGAAACCAGATAGCGGGGTCGTCGGTGGGGGTGAAGGCGGCGTTAGACCCTTTGAGTGCCGCTGACACCTCGTCCGGGGTGAGGGTAACGGCGGTTTCGTAGCCGTCGGCAGAAAGATCACCGCCGCTATCCACCGGCTTTAGGTAGGGGTAGTTGCCGCCCCAGACGGTGGTGGCATCCTCGGTGAGTCCGGCGCTGATTGCGTGGTAACAGGCGGTGATCGGTTCGCCGTCAAACAGCACCCGCTCCCCCTTCACCGAGCGCACCGTCTCCTGAAGAACCCCATACCATTTGTCAAACTGATCCCCGAACCGCTCCTTCATACCGGCTTTGGTGCCGGTGGTGAAAAGGGTGTCCGGGACGTTTGAAAACACCCCGTCGGGAGCGGCGGCGCGCTGACGGCAGTAATAGGTGTACGCCGCCACCGCTTGCGCCTTGAGTGCTTCGGCCGGGGAGGAGGGTGCCATTTCGCAGGACAAAACCCCGATCAGAAATTCCTCCTCCGACAGGGTCAGCACCTCCCCGGTTTTTTCGTTTTTTACCTTAAAAACCGGATCTGAAGCAGGTCGGCTTTCGGTGGGCGAGGAGGAGGGGGCCGGAGTGTCGGTTTTCGGGGTTGTCCCCTCGACCGAGCCCGACAGGGCCAACAGCGGGGCTAACAGCACCACCGTAAGGGATAGGGCGGCGATCATCAGATATCCTTTCATATTCTCACCTCTTATTTGCATTTCTTTTGTGTTTTTTATTCATATTTTAGTAATAAAATGAGTAATTTTGATGAATTTTGGAGTAAAATGAAATTCTAAATGAAGAAAACTGCATTTTTATACAAGGATATTTATGGGAAAAACTTGACTTGACCGGGGAAATGGGCTATACTATAAAATAGAGAATTTTTTAGTAATAATTTCCGGGTACAAATCCCGGAAATTAAGTGTTATGTACAAAGGTTGCGTGCAGTATCATGGAGAAAGAAAATCTGAAATTTTCCGAGTCGACCTTGTCCAGTTTATGCAACGACTTACGGGAAAATAACCGGATCACCCCGGAAAAATTCATAAAATATCACGTCAAGCGCGGACTTCGCAACGAGGACGGCACCGGTGTTATGGCCGGCCTTACCGAAATCTGCAACGTGCACGGTTACGTCCTGAACGAGGGCGAGCGTTCCCCTGTACCGGGACAGCTCACCTACCGGGGGTATGACGTGGCGGCGCTGGTTCGCGGGGCGCAGCAGGAAAAGCGGTTTGGATATGAGGAGATCGCCTGGCTGTTGCTGTTTGGGCGGCTGCCCAGTGCGGGGCAACTGAAGGATTTTACCGAGATGCTTGCCTCTTGCCGTGAGCTGCCGGAGAATTTTACCGAAAATATGTTGGTGCGGATGCCCTCCCCGAACATTATGAATCAGATGAGCCGGGCGGTGCTGGCGCTGTATGCCGAGGATGAAAATCCGGACGATCTGAGCGATGAAAACGTACTGCGGCAAACGGTGGACCTGCTGGCGAAATTGCCGCAGATCATGGCGCACGCTTATCAGGTGAAGCGCCGCTATTACGATAACGAAAGTATGGTGCTACATCCCAACCGCCCCGGTCTTTCCACTGCGGAGAGTATTCTGCGCAGTATCCGGGCAGACGGAAAGTATACCGAGGAAGAGGCGCGGGTGCTGGACCTGTGTCTGATGCTGCACGCCGAACACGGTGGCGGTAACAACTCCACCTTCACCACCCGGGTGCTGTCCTCCTCCGGTACCGACACCTATTCGGCAATCGCCGCCGCGATCGGGTCGCTCAAAGGACACCGTCACGGCGGGGCGAATATCAAGGTTATGGAGATGCTGGAGCATTGTAAAGCCGGCATTCGCGACTGGACGGATGAGGACGAGGTGGCATCCTTCGTAGAAAAACTGCTCCGGCGGGAGGCCGGCGACCGGTCGGGTCTGGTGTACGGTATGGGTCATGCGGTGTACACCCTGTCCGATCCGCGTGCCACCATTTTAAAGAGCTTTGCGTATGACCTGACCGAAAAACGCGGGTACGGCGACGAGTTCCGTCTGGCCGAAGCGATCGAGCGGGTGACCCCGCGCGTCTTTGAAAAGGTGCGCGGCATGGAAAAACCGCTGTGCGCTAACGTGGATATGTATTCCGGATTGGTGTATAAGTCGCTTGGGATCGATCAGGACCTGTTTACCCCGCTGTTTGCGGTAGCGCGTATGGTCGGCTGGTGTGCCCACCGTATGGAGGAGATCCGTACCGGTGGACGGATCATCCGTCCCGCGTATAAGGCGATTGCCGGTGAAAAGCCGTACGTGTGGCTGGCCGATCGCTGACACGGAGGAGGAGAAGCTGATGCAAAAGCAATCCAAAATGAAACTGGCCCTGCGGATCACCCTCGTTATGACGGTGGTATCGGTAGTGCTGCGGGTGCTGTTGGTGCCGGGTGTACAGGATGCGGCCGGCCCGTTCCGTTTGACCTATCTGGCGGTGGCGATAATGGCGCTTGCTTTGATAGGGGTGCTGGTGCTGGTCATTCTGGGACGCAGAGAAATGGCGGAATTGCCGGCGGTGAAAGGACGGTGGCTGTTGCCGATCGCCGCCCTAATGATGCTGGTTGGCGTATGCGTGCTGGTAAGTTCGGCAGTGGATCTGTACAATTGGACCGCATACGGGATTGCGCCTCCGCCGACCAAGGCGGTGATCAGCGGTGTGGATCGGTTGCTCCTGTTTGCTACCCTCATTTTTGGGGTGCTGGCCGGTATTTATCTGATTCGACTGGGGCTGTCCTGGTTCCGCGGAAATGAGGAACAGCGCGGCACCATGAAAATTTGGGCGCTGATGCCGACCGCTTGGATCTGGATGCGGCTGGCTCGGTATGAGATCTCTTATTCCAGTGCGGTGGATATTTACGAGGGATTTTACGATTTTGCGATGCTGTTGTTGATGCTGTTGTTCTTGTTTGCTTTGGCGCGGTTGCAGGCATCGGTCGGGAAGGCCGGTCCTGCGCGGACGGCGTTTTTTGCGCTTGGGACTGCGCTTATGGCGTTGTCCGGTCCGCTGACCCGGGTGGTGTTTTATCTCCTGGGGGAAGGGGACGCTTACCGTGCCGGACAGTTGGCGGGGATCGCGGATTTTGCCGTCGGCCTGCTTGCGGCGGCGCTTGCTGCTTACTGGATCGTGAATGCGAGACCGGTTCAGCCGGATGATCCCTCGCAGGAGTTATTCTCTGCTGATGAGGAATAAAAAGCCAATCGGACAACCGAAAACGGATTTTTAACCAGTCCGTCGATCCCGGGGGAATGCCACCGGAGGTCGGCGGACGGTTTTATTGTGGGGATAAACTCAAGCCCGACCGTGTGATCGCTCAATAGCAGTCGTCCGCCGTGCAGGGTCGCAATGCTTTGGCAAAGGGGAAAATTTTGATCGGGATTTAGCGGCCGCTCGGCGGTGACGGTGAGCCGAAACCGGGAGCGGGTAACGGTGACCGAAACAGCAGCGGTGTTGCCGGGGGACCGAGCGGCGCACAGCAGGGATACGATCCCAAATTGAAGCAGGCGGGGAAACACCGCCGCTATAGTGGGGACACCGATGACCGACAGGGAAAGGGCCACTCCCCGTTCTCGGAGCAGTATGCCGGCGGCGGTCAGCAGGTCGCGGCACAGCGAGATAAGCTCTGCTTGACAGTAAGGGGCGGCGTGGTCGGATAACAGCCGGTGACAGTTTTGCCGCATACACATCGTTTCGGTATCGATCAGCGCCTGTATGCCTTGCTTATACAGCCATGTTTCGGTGGGTGGAACGGTTAAAAACAGGGTCGCCAGCAGTTCACGGCGCACCCCTTCGTTTTGTTCCATAATCCCGGTAAGCCGGGGAGTTTCATACGGTTTTTGCATAGTATTTCCTTTTTTCACAGAGGGTTTGTGCAACATTTGAAAAATGAGGGAGCAACCGATTGAATTTTCAACCGATTTTGTTCAACCTCACAAATTTAAAAATTGACGGTTAAAAAAATCACAAAGATATTGCATTTTGGGAAAAAATAGAATAAAATAATAAACAGAAAAATAATTGGAGGTAATTTATCATGGCAGTTAAAGTAGCAATCAATGGTTTTGGCCGTATCGGCCGTCTTGCGTTCCGTCAGATGTTCGGAGCGGAAGGTTACGAAGTGGTCGCGATCAACGATCTGACCAGCCCGAAGATGCTGGCGCATCTGCTCAAATATGATACCGCTCAGGGTCGTTATGACGGTCATACCGTCGTGGCGGACGATGAGGCGGGCACCATTACCGTGGACGGCAAGGTGCTGAAAATTTATGCTGAAAAGAACGCGGCGGATCTGCCGTGGGGCGAGATCGGCGTAGACGTCGTGCTGGAATGCACCGGCTTCTACTGCTCCAAAGAGAAGTCCCAGGCGCACATCGACGCCGGCGCGAAGAAGGTTGTTATTTCCGCTCCTGCGGGCAACGACCTCAAAACCATCGTGTACTCGGTTAACGAGGACACCCTAACTGCGGATGACACCATCATTTCCGCGGCTTCCTGCACCACCAACTGCTTGGCTCCGATGGCCAAGACCCTGAACGATTATGCCGCTATCCAGAGCGGTATCATGACCACCGTGCATGCCTACACCGGCGATCAGATGATCCTGGACGGCCCGCATCGCAAGGGTGATCTCCGCCGTGCCCGTGCCGGCGCGCAGAACATCGTTCCGAACTCCACCGGCGCTGCGAAGGCGATCGGTCTGGTTATTCCGGAACTCAACGGCAAGCTGATCGGTTCCGCTCAGCGTGTGCCCACCTGCACCGGCTCCACCACCATTCTGGTGGCGGTTGTCAAGGGCAAGGACGTGACCGTTGACGGCATCAACGCGGCGATGAAGGCGGCGGCTTCCGAGTCCTTCGGCTACAACGAGGACCCGATCGTTTCCTCCGACGTGATCGGTATGCGTTACGGCTCCCTGTTCGATGCTACCCAGACCATGGTGGCGAAGATCGACGAAGACACCTATCAGGTGCAGGTCGTGTCCTGGTACGACAACGAGAACTCTTACACCTCTCAGATGGTTCGCACAATCAAGTACTTCGCCGAACTGAACTAATTCAATTCGCAA
>JAFSAC010000036.1 GCA_017442265.1 Clostridia bacterium
GGCGGCGGCTTTGCGTATAACGAACAGGAACTGGTGGAAATCGGCGTTAACGCCTTCAAACTCTCCCCGGTGCATCAGGTACTGATCGAAAAGAGCGTTAAGGGCTATAAAGAGATCGAATTTGAAGTGATGCGTGACTCGAAGGACCACGCGATCACCATTTGCGGTATGGAAAACGTCGACCCGGTCGGCGTGCATACCGGCGACTCGGTGGTTGTCGCCCCGATCCTGTCGCTGAACGATCACGACCTGAAAATGCTGAACGACAGTGCAATTAAGATCATCCGGGAACTGAAAATTGAGGGCGGCTGTAACGTGCAGTTCGCGCTCAATCCCGATTCCAGCGAATATTATCTCATCGAAGTGAACCCCCGTGTATCCCGTTCGTCGGCGCTGGCTTCTAAAGCGAGTGGCTATCCGATCGCCCGGGTAACCGCCAAGATTGCGGTGGGTATGGCGCTGGAGGAGATCCCGGTTGCCGGCGGCACCGCCGCTATCGAACCCCGCCTTGATTATATCGTGGCGAAATTCCCGCGTTTCCCGTTTGATAAATTCACCTCCGCCCCGAACACCCTCGGCACTCAGATGAAGGCCACCGGAGAGGTTATGGGTATTGGCTCTACTTTAGACGAATGCTTCTTGAAATCGGTGCGGTCGCTGGAAACGGGTGTGACCCATTTCCACCTGCCGAAATTCGACGGTAAAACCAAGGAAGAACTGATCGAATATATCGGGGAATTTAAGGATGATAACATCTATGCGATCACCCAGCTTATTCGGCTGGGGATGACGGTGGAGGAACTGCATGAGATCACCAAAATCACCGAGCTGTTCCTCGAATCGTTAGAGCGGATTGTCAAAATGGAGAATATCCTCAAAGAAAAGCCCGGTGATGAAACCGCCCTGCGTGCGGCCAAACAGCTCGGCTTCTCCGATTTGATGATTTCCCGTCTGTGGGGTGTGGATGAGATTACGGTGTATAATCAGCGGAAAGCCGCGGGTATCACCCCGGTGTTCCGTATGGTGGACACGTTGCATACCGGCAAATACATTGCCTATCTCTACTCCTCCTATATGGGCGAGAACGACTCCCGCCTGACCGATAAAAAGAAGATCGTGGTGCTGGGCGCCGGTCCGATCCGTATCGGACAGGGCGTGGAATTTGACTATTCCACCGTTCACGCGGTACAGACCATTCGCCGCTCCGGGTATGAAGCGATCATTATCAATAATAACCCCGAAACGGTGTCCACCGACTATACCACGGCGGATAAACTGTACTTTGAACCGCTGACCCCCGAAGACGTTATGGCGATCATTGATTTTGAACAGCCGGAAGGGGTTATCGCCTCGCTCGGCGGTCAGACCGCCATTAACCTCGCCCAGCCGCTTATGGACCGTGGGGTTACGATCATCGGTACCGATTGCGCCGCCATTGAGCGGGCGGAAAACCGGGATAGCTTTGAAAAGATTCTGCGCGAACTGGATATTCCTCAGCCCAAAGGCCGCGCTGTTACCCGCATTGAGGACGGTATCAAAGCGGCGAATGAGATCGGGTACCCGGTGCTGGTGCGCCCCTCCTTCGTGCTTGGCGGTCGTGCGATGCAGATCGTCGCTAAGGACGAGCATCTGCGGCAGTACCTGAAAACGGCGGTGGAAATTGACGAGGATAAGCCGGTTTTAGTAGATAAATACCTGCAGGGCAAAGAGGTCGAGGTGGATGCGATCTGCGACGGACACGACGTGTTCGTGCCGGGTATTATGGAACTGGTGGAACGCACCGGTGTTCACTCCGGCGACTCGATCAGCGTGTATCCCACCTTCTCCATTTCGGATAAGGTGAAGGGCATCATCCTGCAGTATGCGAAAAAACTGGGTCTTGGCATCGGTATTATCGGTCTTTTCAATATCCAGTTCATCGTGGATAAAGACGAAAACGTGTTTATCATTGAGGTGAACCCTCGTTCCTCCCGCACCGTGCCGTTCCTGTCGAAAGCCACCGGCTACTCGCTGGCGGATATTGCGACCGAAGTCATTCTCGGTAAGACGCTGAAAGAACAGGGTATCTTCAATATCTATCCGGAAGAGAAAAAACGCTGGTACGTGAAGGTCCCGGTATTCTCCTTCAATAAGATTCGTGGTCTGGATGCCTACCTCTCGCCGGAGATGAAATCCACCGGTGAGGCGATCGGCTACGATGATAAACTGCACCGCGCGATGAACAAAGCGCTCATCGCCTCCGGTATGAAACTGCAGAACTACGGCACGGTGATTGTCACCTTGGCGGATGAGGACAAGGAAGAAGCTCTGCCGTTGGTGCGCCGGTTCTACGATATGGGCTTTAATATCGAAGCCACGATCGGCACCGCCACCTTCCTGAAAGAAAACGGTATCCGCACCCGGGTACGCGGTAAGCTCAGCGAGGGAAGTGAAGAGATCCTCGACTCGATCCGCGCCGGTTACGTCAGCTACGTGATCAACACCCGCGCCATTCTCTCCGGCATCCACTACGATGACGGCGTGGCGATTCGCCGCTGTGCGGTGGAAAACGGGGTCACCCTGTTCTCCTCTTTGGATACCGTTCGTATCGTGCTGGACGTGCTGGAAGAGATCACCAATAAAGTGTCGACCATCGACGCGAAATAAAGAGGTCTGCTATGAAGCAAGGGTTGTATGAAATCATTGAGAATACGCCTCTCACCGCCACCGTTTATAAAATGGTGCTGGAGGGGGACACGTCGGCGATCACCGCTCCCGGTCAGTTTGTGAACCTGAAACTGGACGGCCTGTTTCTCCGCCGCCCCATTTCGATCTGTGATTACGACGATACCACCATTACCCTTATCTATAAGGTGGTAGGGGAAGGCACCGAGCAGATGACCGGCCTCCCGGTCGGCTACCAGGTGGATATGCTGGTGGGGCTTGGCAACGGCTATGATATTACTAAATGCGGTGACCGTGCGCTGCTGATCGGCGGCGGTGTCGGTGTTCCGCCGCTGTATAACCTGTGCAAGAAACTGCTTGCCGCCGGTAAACAGGTCACCGTCATTTTGGGCTTTAATACCAAAGACGAGATCTTTTTGGAGCAGGATTTTTCCGCCCTCGGTGTCACCGTTTTGGTCGCTACCGCCGACGGAAGCTACGGGGTGCGCGGTTTTGTCACCGATGCGATGAAAGAGGTTTCTTACGATTACTTTTTCACCTGCGGTCCGATGCCGATGTTTAAGGCGATCGAAGCCACCGCTACCACCAGCGGCCAGTATAGCTTTGAAGAACGAATGGGTTGCGGCTTCGGTGCCTGTATGGGTTGCTCCTGTAAAACGAAGTACGGCAATAAGCGTATCTGTAAAGACGGACCGGTGCTGACAAGGGAGGAGATCGTATGGTAAATACTGCTGTCACCCTTTGCGGTGTGAAAATGGATAATCCCTTGATCCCCGCAAGCGGCACCTTCGGCTTTGGTTATGAGTTTGCAGAGCTGTATGACATCAATTGTCTTGGTTCCTTTTCCTTCAAAGGCACTACGAAAGACCCCCGTTTCGGCAATCCCACTCCGCGTATTGCGGAATGTCCGGCTGGCATGATCAACGCGGTGGGACTGCAAAACCCCGGGGTGGACAAGGTTCTTTCGGAAGAATTACCGAGACTGAAAGCTTGTTTTCATAAGCCGGTTATGGCGAACGTCAGCGGCTTCTCGGTGGAGGATTACGCGTTTACCGTAGAGCGTCTGGATGCGGAAGATCAGATCGGCTGGTTTGAAGTGAATGTTTCCTGCCCCAACATGCACGGCGGCGGAATGAGTTTTGGCACCTCGCCCAAAGCGGCGGCGGAGGTGACCCGTGCGGTGCGTGCGGTCACCAAAAAACCGCTTCTCATCAAGCTTTCTCCCAACGTCACCGATATTGTATCGATCGCCAAAGCGTGTGAAGAGGCAGGGGCGGATGGCATCAGTATGATCAACACCCTGCTCGGTATGCGGATCGACCTGAAAACCAAAAAACCGGTGATCGCCAATAAAATGGGTGGTTTTTCCGGCCCGGCTATCAAACCGGTAGCGCTGAGAATGGTGTATCAGGTGTATGAAGCGGTAAACATCCCGATCGTCGGTATGGGCGGCTTGTGTACGGCAGAGGACGTTATTGAGATGATGCTTGCCGGTGCTACGGCGGTTGAAATCGGTGCGGCGAACCTTGTGGATCCGTTCATCTGCCGGGATATTATTGAACAGCTTCCGGCGGTTATGGAAAAATACGGTATCAAAAATCTTTCAGATATTATCGGAGGTGCACACTGATGGGTAAGGACGTTATCATTGCCTGCGATTTCCCGAGTAAGGCGGACGTGCTGGCTTTCCTCGACAAATTTGAAGGCAAAAAACCGTTCGTGAAGATCGGTATGGAGCTGTTTTACGGCGCCGGCCCGGACATCGTTCGGGAGATTAAGGCGAGAGGTCATAAGATCTTCTTGGATTTGAAACTGCACGACATCCCGAACACCGTGCGGAAAAGTATGGCGGTGTTGTCGGGACTGGACGTGGATATGTGTAACCTGCATCA
>JAFSAC010000037.1 GCA_017442265.1 Clostridia bacterium
TATCGGCAACCGTTTCCTCATACCGTGCACCACCCGGACGGCGTTCCTCCGAAATCCACGGGATCGCAATATACTGACAGCCGATCTTTTTATAATCCGCTACCACACCGGGAATATCCGCCAAAAGGGTATCCAGCGGAACGTGAGCGGAAATCGGGATAAGACCGATCTCCTCCACCATTTGTTTGATCTCTTCCGGCTTATGATCGTACAAACCGGCAAACTCCACACCGTCGTAGCCCATGTTTTTAAGCTGTTGCAGCGTGCCGCGCAGATCCTTCGATGCCACATCGCGCACCGAATATACCTGAATGGCAATAGGGAATTTTTTCATAGAAGCACCTCCAAATCAAGATGATTGCCATACTCGTGGCAACCCACTACTATATACTATTTATACCATAAAGAAGCCGAATTTGTAAACCCTTTTGAAGCTTTTTATCTCAAACAAGATCACTTTTTTGATCATTTTACGCTTTTCGCCGAGTTTTTGTTCAAAAGAAAGAGGCGAACGTAAATAACGGCGACGATAACCAGTAAAAAAGCGATTCCGCTCATCACCTGCTGTGCGTAGAGTGGCAGTCCGACAACGGTATTGCCGCTCTGCTGAATGAAAGAAACGAGCGGAGTGACCGACAAGGTGGCCGCAAATCCCAGCGAACCGGCCGCCGCCTGACAAACTGCCAGCGAATCAGAGCGTTCCCCGTCCGGGACGTAGTCAAAGATCATATTGGTGAGCGCGCTATTGATACCGCCCTGAGCAATACCGTGAAAAATAAAATACAGTGCGAAGGTTACCCGTCCGTTGGACGGCACCGCCACCGCAGTGCAAACATACCCCGCCGCCAGCAACAACAGGCATTTTTCGATCATGAAAGCAAACGAATGTCTATCCGCATACCGTCCCCAGGCACGGGACACCAGTACCCGCACCACGCTCGACAGAATGGTTAATATCGAGACAAAGGTAAGACTAAATCCCAGTTCTCCAATCTGATAGGTGCCATAAAAAGGGGTGGCGACATAGGTGGAAACGTAATAGAGAATAAACACCACCATAACGTGCAGCAGATTTTTATTTTTCAAAAAGCCGGCGAGGTTACGGCGGTGTTCCTTTTCGGGGCGGTCAAAACCGGGGGCTTCCGGGGTGAGAAGCATCGATAAGGTATGTAGCACCATTAACAAAAAGATAACGATGCCCGACAGAATGAAAGCACCACGCAGATTGCCGACCGCTTCAAAACGGTCAATAATCGCCCCCATACCAAAGGAAAACACCATTCCGGAAATCAAGGAAATGATTTCTTTGTTCGCTGTAAAAGAACCGCGATGTCCCTCCTCCACCATAGACATCATCCAAGCAATCTTTTTCGGGTGAGCCAGATAGTAGAGCATATAAGCGCCAATGATACAAACTACGAAAATAACCGCCTTGAGCTCAGCGGAAATCCGAATCTGCGGAATGACATATAACAGCATAAACAACAGTTGGTTTAAAACACTCAACACCACCACCGTTCGTTTCACCCGCTTCGGACGAAGGGCAACCGAAAACAACTGAAACAGACAGCCCAGTGAAATCACCGATGACAAAATGCCGGTTAATCCGTCGGACAGACCGATCGCTTTGGTCAGTGTGGCCAAATACGAGCCGGCCACTAAAATGGAAATGAGATATTCGAGCGCGGCTTCCAGATGATACATCCGCCGACCGCGTTTTTTCTTCATAGCATCCATAGGTCTATCACCCCTCTCCCATCTATGGTATCATAAAAAAACAGAATGTCCACGAAAGCGGAAACGAAACTTTTTCGAATTCTATAAAGATAAAACCGCGGCACAAAAGTGCCGCGGTTTACAAAACAGATTATTTCAAAAGGGCTTCCACCGCATCGGCGGCCGGGTCAAGTTCCTCACAGAGAACCCGTTCAATCTCCCCGCTGTCGCACAGTTCCGCCACTTTCGGGTCGATCGGCAGACGGGCAAGAATCTTGGTGTCGGTAGCCGCCGCCGCTTTTTCAAGCGCATCACCGTTTCCGAACACCGAAATCTTTTTACCGCAATCGGGGCATACGGCGTAGCTCATATTCTCCACCATACCGATAATCGGAATGTTCAGCATCTGCGCCATTTTATGCGCCTTTTCCACCACCATTTGCACCAGCGACTGCGGGGTGGAAACGATCACGTTTCCGTCAAGCGGCAAGCTCTGATGCACGGTCAGCGGCACGTCGCCGGTGCCCGGAGGCATATCAATCAGCAAAACGTCCAATTCGCCCCAAACGACGTCGGTCCAGAACTGGGTGACCGCACCGGCCAATACCGGGCCGCGCCATACCACCGGCTGATTTGGGTCTTCCAGCAACAGATTCACCGACATCACCTTAATACCCATATGGGTTTCTGCCGGGAGAATACCAAGTTCGCTCCCCCGGGCTTTCCCGGTGATACCGAAAGCACGCGGAATGGAAGGGCCGGTAATATCCGCATCCAGCACACCCACCTTATAACCACGGCGGGCAAGCAATACCGCCAGCATCGCAGTGACCGAGGATTTACCCACGCCACCCTTACCGCTACTGACCGCAATCACCTTTTTGATCGCGCTGAACTGGTTCGCTGCCGCGTGCAGATCCTTCTGCTCGGAACAGCTTCCTTTACTGCTGCACGTACTGCAATCGTGAGTACATTCGCTCATCTTTTGTTCCACCTTTCAACAGAAACCGGATGCGATAACGCATCCGGCTAATGATTTATAAGATTAATGGGCGCCGTCGTGGCTAAAAATAACCGCGACCGTCTTAAAAATAATCTTCAGATCGGTTAAAATCGACCGGGTTTCGATATACTGAACGTCGTATACGATCTTTTCTTCCGGATCGAGATCATAGCCACCGCTCACCTGCGCCAGGCCGGTCAGGCCGGGGGTGACCAACAGCCGCTGACGAAAGCCGTCCAGATATTTATCAAATTCATCATAAAAGAAGGGGCGTTCCGGACGAGGACCGACCAAGCTCATCTGTCCGGCCAGCACGCAGAAGAACTGCGGCAGTTCGTCCAGGCGGCATTTCCGAAGAAAAGCACCAACCTTAGTGACACGCGGGTCGTTTTCACTCGCCCACTGTGCACCGCCCGCCTCGGCATCCACCCGCATCGAACGGAATTTCAGCACACCGAACGGACGACCGTTTTTCCCTAACCGTTCCTGCTTATACAGTACCGGTCCTTCGGAATCCAGTTTGATACAAACCGCAATGATCGCCATGGGAAGAGCTAACACCAAAATGGCAAACAGCGAGGCCAAAAAATCAAAAGTCCGTTTGACTGCCCGATAAAAAAGTCCGCCGGACACCTTGGTCACCCGAGGGGCGACACACCGTTTTTTCATAACCGGTTTATCCCCAATGCGGATCTCAATCAGCTCATCAGAAGAAGGGTTATTCACCTTCGGCTCAGTACTCTGCATAATCTTTTCGTCCTTTGTTTTTGATAAAAATCGATTGAAAAAGAACATACTGTCCGTCCTTATCTCTTGACGATGCCCATTATAACGCATTTTTTTGCAAAAATCAATATTTATTACTATTTTGTTACCTTTTCCACCCTCTTAACAGTATTCGTTCTTTCCGGGCGGTTATACCGAATCGTTGCATTTTTTGAAAAACAGTAGACATTTCAAAAAAACACGGATATAATGAATTTATATATTGACACAGGATGTGAAGATATGAAGGACGGATTTTTACGGGTAGCCACCGTCTCCCCCGCTCTGCGGGTGGCCGACTGTCGCTACAACCTAAAACAAATACTGACAGAAATCGCGGCTCTCCCGGAGAATACCGCGCTTGCCGTGTTTCCGGAGCTTTCGCTGACCGGTTACACCTGCGGTGATCTGTTTTATCAGCCCACCTTATTGCAAGCCGCCGAGCAAACGCTCATACAGTTCATGGAGCAAACAGAGACCACTGACACCGTTTTGGCGGTGGGTCTGCCGGTGGCGGACGGCGCCGCTCTTTACAACTGTGCCGCTATTGTGCAAAGAGGAAAATTATTGGGTCTTGTCCCCAAAATGCATATCCCTTCCCATGGCAAATGGTCGGAGGGACGGTATTTCACCCCCGGCAATCCTCTGCCCCGTCCGATCCGGTTTGCCGGACAGGATACCCTGATCGGCAGTGAGCTGATTTTCAGTTGCCGCGAGATGCCGGATTTCCGGTTCGGGGTGGAAATCAGCGGGGATCTGTTCGTGTCCACCCCGCCGTCGGCAGTACTCGCCGATGCCGGAGCGACCGTCATTATCAATCTCGCCGCCAGCAGCGAAAGCATCGGCAAAGCGGCCCTGCGCCGACAACTGGTGTCCACCCAGTCGGCACGGCTGAACGGCGGATATATAGTAGCGGGTGCCGGTGAAGGGGAATCCTCTACCGATCTTGTTTTTTCCGGACACAGCATCATTGCCGAAAACGGTACCATTCTTCAGGAAAGTGTTCCATTTACCGGCGGTATTGTCTATACCGAATTGGACCTTGCACGGCTGACCTATGACCGCCGGCGGGTGACCACCTACACCCCCGGCCGTCCGATGCAAACGGTTTCCTTCTCCTATCCTCTTCGGGAGTTATCCCTTTCCCGCGTCTTTACTACCTCTCCTTTTGTGCCGCAAAATGCAGAGGCGCGTGCTACCCGATCGGAAGAAATTCTTTCTATTCAAACCGCCGGGTTAGTAAAGCGTTTGAAACACACCCACGCCGGAACGGTGGTGGGCTTATCCGGTGGACTGGATTCGGCTTTGGCGTTATTGGTCATTGCCCGCGCATACGATCGGCTGGGGCTGTCCCGCAGCGGTATTCATGCGGTGACCATGCCCTGTTTTGGCACCACCGGACGCACCCTGCAAAACGCCCGGCGACTGGCGCAGGCGATCGGTGCTACCTTACACGAAATTGACATTTCCGAGTCGGTACATCAACATTTAAGCGATATCGGTCACGACGAAGAGCTGTTAGACGTCACCTATGAAAATGCGCAGGCCCGTGAGCGCACCCAGGTATTAATGGATCTTGCCAACCGGTTTGGCGCACTGGTCATCGGTACCGGCGATCTGTCCGAGCTGGCACTTGGCTGGGCCACCTACAACGGCGATCATATGTCCATGTACGGGGTGAACGCTTCGGTGCCGAAAACACTCGTTCGGTGTCTGGTTTCCTACGAGGCCGAACGGATCGGCGGGGATACCGGCGATGCGCTCACCGATATTCTCAACACTCCGGTCAGCCCGGAGTTGCTCCCGCCCAAGGACGGGGTGATTTCCCAACAGACCGAACAGCTGGTCGGCCCCTACGACCTGCACGATTTCTTCCTTTATTATTTGGTGCGGTACGGTTTCCCGCCGGTGAAAATCTATCGGCTGGCGTGTGCCGCCTTTGAGGAGGAATTTGAGCCGGCCGAAATTCTCAAATGGCTCAAAACCTTTATCCGCCGGTTCTTTATGCAGCAGTTCAAGCGCTCCTGCCTGCCGGATGGACCGCGGGTCGGCAGTGTATCCTTCTCCCCGCGCGGAGATTGGCAGATGCCGTCGGATGCCGAAGCCGCTCTCTGGTTAGAGCAGTTGGATCATTTATCTTAGGGTAGCGCAAAAAAATCCCGGAAAGGCAATCGCCTTTCCGGGATTTTTTATTCGTTTTTACCGAATTCCGACATCCGCAGGTCGGGGTTGTGTTCCTCCGCCCAGGTGATGTTCCAGGGGCTGGTAAACAACAGCAAGTACCGTCCTCGCACGTCCTGAACCCGCTTGGTGTCGGAGGTAAGATTGAGAGATTTCAGATCGATATCCTCATTCTCGATCCAACGAATGTGCTGATACGGCAGCATATCCATGCGGATATCCACCGAATACTCGTTTTTCAGGCGGTAGGTCAACACCTCAAACTGCAGGGTGCCAACCACCCCGACGATCACCTCTTCCATACCGCCGCCCGGTTCCTGGAAGATCTGAATAGCGCCTTCTTGGGCGATCTGGGTGGTACCCTTCACGAACTGCTTCCGTTTCATCGTGTCCACCTGCCGCACCAGCGCAAAATGCTCGGGGGCAAAGGTGGGAATGCCTTCATAACAGAACTTTTTGCCGGGCACACAAATGGTGTCGCCAATCGAGAAAATACCCGGGTCAAATACACCGATAATATCCCCCGCATACGCTTCTTCCACCATTTCACGGTCCTGCGCCATTAACTGCTGAGGTTGGCTTAAACGCTGTTTATGGTCGCCCTGCACGTGGTACACTTCCATACCCTTTTCAAACTTACCGGAGCAGATGCGCATAAAGGCGATGCGGTCGCGATGTGCTTTATTCATATTCGCCTGAATCTTAAACACGAAAGCTGAAAAGTCCGGCGAGAACGGGTCGATCTCCCCGACATCCGATTTACGCGGCAACGGCGAGGAGGTCATCTTCAAAAAGTCTCTCAAAAACGGTTCGACCCCGAAATTGGTAAGAGCGGAGCCGAAAAACACCGGGGACAACCGGCCTTCATTCACCGCTACCCGATTAAAATCACTGCCGGCGCCGTCCAATAATTCCACGTCATCCCGCAGTTGCTGATACAGTTCGGTTCCCAACCGCCCTTCCAGTGAGGAGTCGTCCAAATCCACCGCGATCGATTCGGCGGCATTCTGTCCGTTTCCGTTAGCGGAAAACGCTAAAATATGACCGGTGCCGCGCTCGTAAACCCCTTTAAAATCCTTACCCGAGCCAATCGGCCAGTTCATCGGATAGGTGGAAATGCCCAGCACCTTTTCGATCTCTTCCATAAGTTCAAACGGATCTCGGGCATCCCGGTCCATTTTATTAATGAAGGTGAAAATCGGAATGTTCCGCAGCAAGCAGACCCGAAACAGTTTTATCGTCTGTTTTTCCACACCTTTGGAGGCGTCGATCACCATAACCGCCGAGTCGGCGGCCATTAAGGTGCGATAGGTATCCTCCGAAAAGTCCTCGTGACCGGGGGTGTCCAGAATGTTGATACAATAGCCGTCATAATTAAACTGCAACACCGACGAGGTGACCGAAATACCTCTTTGTTTTTCGATCTCCATCCAGTCCGATACCGCGTGCTTCATCGAACGTTTTCCTTTAACCATACCGGCGGTCTGGATCGCCCCACCGTACAGGAGCAATTTTTCGGTCAAGGTGGTTTTACCGGCGTCCGGGTGGGATATGATCGCAAAGGTGCGCCGGCGCAGAATCTCGCTTTGCATCGGACTCGATGCATTGGTGGTCATGTCAGACAAGGTGCTTTCCCCCAACTATAACAAAGTGACAGTGCTCAGCGCCCGCCGGCTGTAAAGGGCGGGCGCTTTGCACCGATATTTACATCTTATTCAGAATCCACTCAGCCGCATACTCAGATGCACGGCCGGTTTCACAGATGCCGTGACGATCCTTAAAGGCGGCGATCCGTTCAGCATACGCTTGCTCATCAAAATGCAGAACGGCCGACTCCAGCTGATCGTTGGTTTCGCACAAGGCAAACGGCAGATCGTTAAAATCAAAGTAATAATCCCGCTCCACCCGATATTTTGCCACGTCGCTGGCATACAAAAGACTCGGTCTTTCAATCAGCAGGAAGTCAAAGATCACCGAGGAATAATCGGTTATCATCATATCGGCGATCATGTACAGTTCCTGCATATCCGGGTAATAGGACGCATTAATCAGCACGTCCGGATCGTACTCAATATCATTGGACAGTTTAAACACGTTCGGATGCAATCTCAACAGTATTTTCCAGGTGCCGCCAAAACGGGTTTCCAGCGCTTTTTTTAAGCGGGGATAATCAATGTCATACACCGAAAGATTATGATCGTCCCGGAAGGTCGGTGCATATAACAACAGCTTACAATCATCCTTAACGTCAAGCGCCTCTTTAATACGTTTAACGTCCTCTTCGGTATAGTTCAGCAGGCGATCGTTCCGCGGCAAGCCCTTTTGAATGATCTCCCCTTCCGGGTACCAGAAGAAGTGGCGGTAATCGGAGGTTAAAGTATCCGAACTGGAAAGCATCACATCCACCTGGGAAGCATCCCGCTTCGCCATACGGACATAATCCTCTCCCAATTTATCCGGCACCATATTCTCAATCTTTTTCATCCCAAGCCCGCCGTGCCAGGTTTGCATATAATACTGGTTCGGCTTTTTCATACAATACTGTTTCCGGCAGTTATCCACCCATACGCGGGCGGTGGACATTTCATAAATATAGCGCAACGACTGAAAACGAACGGTCCGAAAACTGGCCGGAAGGTCTTCCGGACGGTCGTTTGCCACCACCCACACAAGATCCACCCGACGATCGGAAGCAATCAATGCATCGGCAATATATTTGGGATTATCACCGTAACCGCGCCCATAAAAATTTTGAAAGATAACCTTATTCTTTTTGACCGGGCACAGCTTACCCAAAAACCAGCATAACCGCCGTAAAATCCGCATTAACATTTCCGGTTTAAGCCCCCTTCATAATGTTGCGGTTACGGTAAACCGCAATGATACGACAGGACAGAATAATCCATTCGGATACCGAGGTCATCGCCGCCAAGGTCACCCCGGTAATGGAACCGTTAATCAGCATAAGCACAATACCGGCGATATGCACGATACTGCCGACGAAAATAGAATAGTTTGCGTATTTGGAAAGTCCCATAGCCCCTAAAGTGGGGAAACCGAAAATATAGCTCGGCAAGGTCGCAACCACCGCGGGGAGAAATGCTCGCAGAATAGCCGCGGCATCGGCATATTCCGCACCAAACACAAAAACGCAAAGCGGCTCAGCAAAAATGCCCACCACCGCACAACCGACAACAATGATCGGCATAAAGATCAGCAAAATCTTTTTAACCAGCTTAAAATCGCGGTTTTTCACCATATACGGATACAAGCTATCCGAAATCGGTGATAAACCGTTCTTCACCATATTGACCACCTTATCGGCAGAGGTGTAGCAACCGGTGATAACGCCCGCCTGGTCCACCATACCGAGCACCACCGTGTTGGTGGCGCTATACACCGTGGTGGCAATACGGGAGTAGAAAAAGACAGAGGACCGCTTGAAATCGTGGAAAATTTCAGATGCCGTCACCTTTTCAAAACGGTATTTGAATTTCTTGAAAAGATAAGCATACGCAAATAACACCGCGATCGTATTGCCGATCAACAGAAATGCCGGCACCAGCATATAATCCTCTTCGGTGCGAAGAAATACAAACACCATAATGCAGGAAATAAATTTGATAAGGACGGTACGCAGGGTCACCGCGCTCATATCCTCCAGGCCGCGAAATACGTAGTCCGGGAGGAAGGAGTTGATGACAAAAGCGGCCAAATAGATGAAATAAAGACTTCTATGCTCCGCAAACTTCCCAACGACCGCACACAGCACCGCCATAACCCCAAAGCATACCGCCGCAAAAACCACCTTGATCAAGGTGATGCTGGTAAGCTTTTTGCAAACGTAATGGAAATCGGTGCGATTTTTGGAAATATCTTCGGTGGCGGAAAGCAAGAAGCCGAAATCCATAAACAGCTGAAAATACATCATCACCGCACCGACGACACCGAGAACACCGTAAATCTCGGGGCCCAGTACACGGGTCTGATACGGCACGGTGATAAAGCTGAACAGATAGGTGGAAAACTGCAAAATGTACAGCATTAACGTATTTTTAAAAAGGAGCCGGCTGTTATGATTCATCCCTTTACTTTTTAAAGACATTTTTAACTCCCTTTACCCATTTGTTCATGGCGGAAAACAGTTTAACCATACCGTAGTGACGTTCCACAAAAAGGGAAAGCATCTTCCGTTCTTTCCCACTTAAAGTGGCAAGATAAGGATTGCTCATAGGATCCGGGCAATACCGCATCAGGTCCTCCCGAAGACGATCGGCAAACGGCGGGAAGGTGTTGGACGCCGCCTGCATTTCCCGTACCGGCAAGAAAAAGCCGTGGAAAATACGCATATATTCCAGTTCGGTGCGATAGGCAGTCCACAAATCGCGGTCACGGAAATACTGCCACACGTCATCGATCGCCGCAATCCGCTCGGTTACCAACCGGTTAAAATCCGGAGTATGCATGATCGAGCCGGAGCGCTGCAGGTAATAGTAAAGCGGTTTCTCCCGATAATAACGAATATTTTTCGCATGCACCGACAGTTTGGGAACCGTTTTCAGGTCCTCATACCATACCTTTTCCGGGAAGCGGATATCATTTTTTATAAAAAGATCGGTTTTATAAATACGATTCCACGCACCCGACAGGAACAAAACGGCAGGAACGGTTTTAGGGGTAAACAAGCTATCCGGCAAAGGTAAATCGTAGCGCGCGCCAAGGTTCCCCTGCTCGTCCACCGCCACAGCATCAAAAAACACCATATCGCAATCCTGCGGTTTCGCCAAATCCATACAAATCTTCAGCGTTTCCGGATGCAGATAATCATCACTGTCCAAAAAGAAGATATACGGAGTCTCACACGCTTCAATACCGGTATTCCGAGCACCGCCAAGACCTTTATTCTGTTGATGAATGACCCGGATATTCGCATACTTTTCAGCATATTCATCGCAGATCGACCCACTCGTATCGGTCGATCCGTCATCCACAAGAATCACGGCATAGTCCGAATAGGTTTGCGCCAACACACTATCCACACATTTGGGAAGATATCCCGCCACGTTATATACCGGGATAACGACAGTAATATCAGGCATTTTCACCCTTCTTTCCGCCCTCTCTCATCCAGGCGCCCAAAAACAGCCAGAACAGGAAGGTGTTAGGCGATAAGGTGTACACCAATTCTTTCAGGAACATAGCGGAAACCAAAACCACCGCGACAACCGAGAAAATCATCGCATAAAAACTGCCGTTTTCCTTATGGAAATGGTAAGACAAAACCCGAAGCCCCCGCACCGCCACCATAACGGCGGCAATCATAAACAGAATAAAACCAACGGCACCCTGTCCTACCAAAATGTTAAACAAGGTGTTGTGATAGTTATCGTACTTGCCGTAGTCATTATTGACCAAATAAGTTTCCGGCAGATTCTTCTCTACAAAATTTTTCAAGCTATCAAAGGCAACACCGAAAACCGGACGGGCAGCAAAGGTCTCAATAGCGCTCCCCCACAGATCAAACCGACGGTTACTGATGTCGTTTTCGATGTCTTCAGTCCGTCCGGATAACAGTTCTTCCGGATCAACCTCTTCAATGTCCCCGTCGGGATCATCCGGGTCAACCGGTGTCTGATGCGAGGCAACGTAACGGATAATCTCGTTATACCCCTTTTTCACCGCGCTGGTAGAGGCCAAAAAGCCGATGCCGACCAACACCGCCAACACCACGCAGGTGACACTCTTCCAAAAGGTTTTTTGAACGGTAAGCTTTCTAAAGAACACGCAATAAGTGTGAATGGCCAAACCAATAAACGCCGCCACCATTGCGGTGCGGGAATCGGAAAAACAGATGTAAAATCCCTGGAGGATAATATTCGCAATAAAAAACGCTTTTGCCAACCGATTCTGAATGGACGGCAAAATATATAGGGAAAACAAAATGGAAATGGTCACCATAACGCCGGCATAGTTCGGATCGGTATACACACCCCACAAGCGGCCCCAGATATAGCCGGAAACAATGCGGATTCCTTCATAAAAACGAATATCACGGTAACGGATCCCCATTAAAACAAAGCTGGCAATGGAAGATACAAACAGGAATGCAACAAAAACATACATCAAAAGATGAATCTCTTTTTTTCGTTCTTCGGTCGTTTTCCGGATATCGGTGGCATACAGAAGGGCCAACTGCATAGCCAGCCAGATCATGGTTTTCAGTTGGGACATATACCCGTATTCCCACGACAAAAGCAAGGTGATCATACCGCTGATCCAAAAGAGAATCAGCACAATCAGTACTTTATCCTTCAGGTAATGCTTAATATGGAACAGGCGATACAAAACACAAATACCCGCCAGCGGCACCGTGATCTTAACCAAAATAGAGGTCACCACCGTACCAAAGGTAAACGCATTAAAATTGAAGAAACCCAAAAACAAAAAAGACAGCTTAAAAGCCAGTTCCAGATAATCAAAAACCTTTTTCTTCGCTAAAACCATAATCATTTCCTCCAGGTTATGTGTTGCCATCAGGTGGTGCGGAGTTACCGCCGCAACTGTTTAATTAAAACGAATAAGTTCATAAATTTGGTTTGCACCAGATAAATGAGCCGACCAACCGCAAGCGAGAGCAAAACCAGCCGTTTTTTCAGAAGCCCTGACATCACCTTCATCGGCAGACCCGCCGGGGCGGCGAAATGGATCAGTTCGGTAAACAACGGTTGCGAAAACACCTCTTTGAGCCACCGACGGCGATCTTTATGGTTCATTCCCGCTCGCGGATCGCAGTTGCGGCTGAGCGCCGAGAAAATGTACCGGACAAAAATGGTGGCAAGAATTCCTTTGGTCCGTTCATCCGCTGTCCCCCACCGCTTTTGCTGTTCATACAGTAGGCGAATCCGTTCGTAATGCACCTCGTAGTACTTCGGCACAAATTTTGCAGTTAAGCTGGTGGTGCCGCGTTTTGCATAGTGATACGGGGCGATCGGCAGCATATTCATCCCGGTGATATCGTTGAAAAACTCCACGTTGAATTTGATGTCCTCAATCAACACCACGTTATCATACTGAAGCTGATGCCGGCGAATATGCTCCACCGAATAAAACTTATTCCAGGCGTAGCCGTAAAGGGTGCTCATCTCGAGGTCCACGATATGTGCGTGTACCTCCTCCGCCGTTTGACAGTACGCTTCCGCCGGACAGATCGGCACCGTTTTGGTCAGCTGTTGTTTCGAATCGTAATACTCTTCCACACAGCCGAAAACCACTACGTCGGCTTTGTTTTTTTGCAAGGAATCATACACCTGCTGAAGCAGGGTGGAATCTACATAATCGTCCGAATCCATAAACCACACGTACCGCCCTTGCACCTCGGCAAAACCGGTGTTACGGGCGGCACTAAGTCCCCGGTTTTCAGGGTGGGTCACGGTGCGGATATTGTCATAACGGTCGGAATATTCCCGGCAGATCTCCGCCGAGTTGTCCGGGGAGCAATCGTTCACCAGGATGATCTCAAAATCCTGAAAGGTTTGTCCGAGGACACTGTCAATCGCCTGGCGCAGATACGGTTCTACCCCATAGATCGGCATCACAATACTGAAAAACGGTTTGTTATCCATAAAGGTCCCTTTCCGATGCATTCAGCACCGTCAAAAGCTTTGATTTTTACTCGCAAAATACCATTTTTATTCTAACAGATTATTCCCTTAAAGTCAATATAAACAGCCCCAAAACGGCAGGATAGAAAAAAGCCGGGAATGTCCTTCCCGGCTTTTAAAAATGATTATCCGTTTACCAGGTGTACCAGGTGCGCGATACCGGGAATACTCTCCCCTTGCTGAGAGGTGGTAGGCGACATCAAAGCGCCGGTTCCGATAAACAGCACGTTCCGTAATTGCTTTTGCTCCATTTGACGCAGGATATGCGAGCACAGCACCGCCGCCGAGCAGCCACACCCCGAACCGCCGGCGTGAGCGTCCTGTTTTTTTCGATCGAAGATCATCAGTCCGCAGTCGTTATGCTTACCGCCCAAATGAATCCCCTGTTTTTTGAGAAGCTGATGCAGCATCTCACTCCCCACCGCTGAGAGGTCGCCGGTGAGGATGAGATCAAAATCGTCCGGCGAGGTTTGGGTATCCTCAAAATAACGGGCAATGGTATCCGCCGCCGCAGGGGCCATAGCAGCGCCCATATTGTTGGCATCGGTCACCCCGAGATCTACCTGACGACCGGCCAGCACCTCCGCTATATGCACCCCACTACCGCCCATACCGATCATCGCCGCCCCGGCGCCGGTAACCGTCCATTGAGAGGTCGGAGGCCGCTGGCCACCGTATTCAAGCGGAAAACGGAACTGCCGTTCGGAGGTGCAAAAATGAGAGGAGGTCACCGCACAGCAAAGATCCGCCGCCCCGCTATCCACAAAGATCGCCGCCAGCGACAGGGTCTGTGCCATGGTGGAGCAGGCGCCGAACTGACCGTAAAGCGGAATGTTCAGTTCCCGTAAACCGTAGGTGGAGGCACAGCATTGATTGAGCAGGTCACCGGCGAAAATATACTGTACCTGTGAGGGGGACAGCGCCGCTTTGTTCAACGCGCGGGTCACCGCTTCCTTTTGCAGATCGCTCTCCGCTTTTTCCCAGCTTTTCTCCCCGAGGGTGGTGTCCTCAAACACCTGGTCAAACTCTTTCCCGAGCGGTCCCTCCCCTTCTTTTTTGCCTACCACCGCCGCGTAGCTTAAGATCATCGGGCGGTTAGACAACTGTACCGTGTAGTTTCCTTTCCGTTCCGGCATCGGTTTTCCTCCCATTCGCGAAATGATACGTAAGGTATTGTTTCCCGATCCGGAATGAATCATACAAAAGACCTTCAAATCACCGAAAAGGAGCCGACCCGGATATCGTTTCGCCGCAATACCGAGGACAAAACCCTTGTGCTGTCAATATAGGACACCATTTTACAAAAATATTTACATTAAAAAGGTGGTGTGGTATAATAAAAAAGGAGGTTATTCATATGAAAAAAATGTTTTCTTTTTTTGTTGTGCTCATTGTGCTGTTATCCTTGTGCTCCTGTGGTCAAAATAACACACAAATCACTGAATCAGGCAATTCTACCGTAGATGTTTCTGGGACTACAGAAGGCTCAACGGAAGTAACAAGTACAAATGCCACCATTTTCGGATCCATGGAAGAATCAAGCACAACTATGACTCCCGGCGCGATTACGACTCCCGACGCGACTAGAACTCCCGACGCGACTAGAACTCCCGGTGCGACTAGAACTCCCGGTGCGACTAGAACTCCCGGTGCGACTAGAACTCCCGGTGCGGCAACGAGTCCCGATAAATCTCAAAGCAATTCTAACAACATATACGATAGCAATGGTATTGAATACATCCTTTCTGAAGGGTACTTGTGGGTATCTTCCTACGGTACCTGCACACAAAAAAATATTACAATACCAAATCGCGTTAACGGAAAATCCGTAATAGGCGTTGCTTCCTGTGCATTTACCGCCAATTCTACAATTGAATCCGTCACATTTGGCGAAGGAATTACGACCATTAAGGAGGGGGCGTTTTTAGCGTGTACCCGTCTTAATGCCGTGAGTTTGCCATCCACCCTTAAAACACTTGAAACGAATGCATTCTCAGGGTGCGCCATTACATCCATAAAGTTACCTAACGGATTAGAATACATCGGAAAAGCTGCATTTAAAGGTCTGCAAATGAAACAGCTCTCCATCCCCAAAAGCGTACGAACAATTGAGCAAGGGGCTTTCCGTGAGTCTGCCCTTGAAAAAATTACAATCCCGGGTAATGTTACTCTGGGAAGTAGTGTTTTTAACAAATGTACCAATTTATCAACCGTCACTTTACAAGATGGTATTACCACCATCCCTTCTCAAGCATTTTATAAGTGCTCGTCTTTGACGACACTGAACATTCCAGGCTCACTCATCAATTATGGCTCCAATGCTTTTTATGGTTGCAACAAACTGACTATCAATCAATTAACCTTGAACAATAATCCAGGTTTTGATGCCTTTTCTAATTTGAAGATAAAAAACGCCGATATATATGTTAATTTAAGCCAGCGTTCTTTTTTGTCTGCCAATATACAAAAGCTGACACTCCATGAAGGTGTTACCAGCATTGGCAATGACGTTTTTGCAAATGCATCCATTGGGGATATGACATTCCCATCCACCTTGTCAGAGGTAAAAGGCAGCGCTTTTCATAGTAGTTATATAGATGAAGTGGTATTTACCAGTGCGGTGTCCTTGGGTCATTCCGCATTCCATAGTTCCACCATCAAAGAGGTTACTTTGCCTGCAGGATCAAAATTAGATATGTACGTATTCTCCAATTGTAAGCAATTGAAAACGGTTCGATACGGGGGTACAATGCAGCAATGGCGTGCGATGATCCCAA
>JAFSAC010000038.1 GCA_017442265.1 Clostridia bacterium
GGCAACCCCTCCTCCCTGCACCGATTGGGATTTGAGGCGGAGCGGGAGATCGAAGCGGCCAGACAAGCGGTCGCCGAACTTATGGGGGGATCCCCCGCCGAAGTCATCTTTACCTCCGGCGGGAGCGAAGCGAACAACCTCGCCGTTTTCGGTGCCACCGAAGGGTTAAAGCGGCGCGGCAAGCACGTGGTCACCACCGCGGTGGAGCACGCTTCGGTTGCCGCCGCGTGCGACGAGTTGGAAAAACAGGGGTTTGAGGTAACCCGCCTGTCGGTGGGAGCGGACGGCTTACTTACCGCCGAGCAGATCGCCGATGCCTGCCGTCCGGATACCGTTTTAGTATCGGTGATGCTGGTCAACAACGAAACCGGCGCCCGTTTCCCAATCGACAAGGTGATCCCGCTCATCCGTCGAAAATCCCCCTTTGCGTTTATCCATTCGGATGCCGTACAGGCGGCCGGGAAAATCCCCTTGTCTGCCGCCCGCTGGGGGCTTGACGGAATGACCGTTACCGCCCACAAGCTACACGGACCCAATGGTTGCGGCGCTTTGTATCTGCGGCGCGGCGCCCGGCTTTGCCCCCGTCAATTCGGCGGGAAACAGCAACAAGGAATACGACCGGGAACCGAAGCGGCTCCTTTCATTGCCGCTTTCGGGGCGGCGATCAAAGCGCTCCCCTCCCCGGCAGAACAGCAGGCAGCTTTCACATTGCTCCGGCAACGGCTGATTGATGAGCTCACCGATCTGCCGGTGGTGTTTCATCTGCCGGAAAACGGTGTGCCGTACATCGTTAATCTCTCGGTGCCGGGACTCAAAAGTGAAACAATGCTGCATTTTCTGTCCGAAAGAAACATCTTTGTATCCAGCGGGTCGGCCTGCTCCAAAGGGGCCAAAAGCTCGGTTTTGACCGCTATGGGATTGCCGGTAAATGAGATTGACAGCGCTTTGAGAATCAGTTTTTGTCATCACAACACGGTGGAGGAAATCGACCGTTTTGCCAAAGCGCTGAAGGATGCGTATCACACCCTCGTAAAGAAAGGTTGAGTGGCTATGAACAAGGATTTTGAACGTCCGGATTTTGATTCGGATGAACAGGAAATTCTATCCTTGCTGAAAAATATTCATTCGGAGGAAGCACCGGTGCCTGCTCCTTCCGCTGTTACCGACCCGGTGAAAAACCAGCCGCAGGTAAGCGACGATTCGGATACCAAGTGGCTGCTGCCGTTAGCGGAAACACCGCCTCCGAAGTCGGAAAAGCCCAAAAAGGTCGCCCGTCCGGCACCGCCAACCGAAGTTTTAGGTTCGTCGGAATCCGCCTCGACGGTCACCGCCTCGGAACAGGTGAAAGCGTTAGTCAAAGGATTGCTCCCGATGAAGGGAGATCCTCGCCGGGAGCTGATCCGCAAAACCGCCCTTTTGCTCTCGCTTGCCGTGTTTCTCTGTTCACTGGGCATGCTGCTCCATTATATGGTGCTGGAGCCCCGCTCGGTGCAAAACGACAGCGCGCATTATGCCGATCTGTATTATGACAACCGCGGCAACGAGGATCACCGCGGGGAAAACACCTATCCGGTAGGGATGCAGGCGAATTTCAAGCGGTTATACGATATTAACCCGGATATTGCCGGCTGGCTTTCCTATCAATCCGCCGATAGCGATCCGTTTATGAAGATTGATCTCCCGGTGGTATATTGCGGGGACAATGACACCTATCTTACCCGCGCCTTCGACGGCTCCAAAAGCCGTAGCGGCACCCTCTTTTTCGATGCCGCCAACCCCATTTCCCCCAACAAGAAAAACAAGGTCAACATCATCTACGGACATAACATGGCCAGCGGACTGATGTTTGCGCCGTTAAACCGGCTGATCAGCAACGTCTATTACGCCCGCAGTGCCCCCACCCTGACCATGAACACCCTGTACGACAACGGACAGTATCAGATATTTGCGGTGGTGGTGCTGGATGAGGATGCAGACGATCAGCATTATTTCAACTACCTGCGCACCTCCTTTACCGACGATGCGGATTTTCTGAATTACATCCAGCAGGTGCGCGCCCGTTCCCTTTATGACTACCCGGTTTCGGTGAAGGAGGACGACCAGATCCTGGTGTTGTCCACCTGTACCAACCGCAGTCAGGTTAAGGTCAAAAACGGACGGTTAGCGGTATTTGCCCGTCGAACGGTCACCACCGGCAGTAACACCGAGGACGCACGGATAGAGAAAAACGAGGACGTCATTATGCCGTACACCTGGTATACGGCACAAAATCTGACCCCGCATCCTTATTACGACGGTTCTTCCGACAACGGACAAACCACCGAGACAACCGACAGCACCGCCTCCACCACGGTGGAATCCACCACCGCTACGACCGGTGAGGAGCTTGGCGGGCGCACCCATTCGCTGGCGACCACCACCAATACCAAAACCCAAAAAACCGGTACCGGCACCAAAGCCGATCCGACCGGCACTACCGATAACAAAGCCGCCGTGACCGAGACGGGGACTACCACCTCGTCCGATGCGGTTACCGCCCAGACAACGGCGGCACAGGAGGATCCCGTATGAACACCGCAACTCCGAAGGAAATTTTACTAATCAAAAATGGCGAGCTTGCGCTCAAAGGACTCAATCGCGGCACCTTTGAAGCGGCGCTCACCCGCAATTTGCGCTACCGTTTGCGCCGGATCGGGGATTTCACCCTGCGCTGTGCGCAATCCACCATTTATATTGAACCCAACGACCCGGACACCGATCTCCTTGCCGCTGCCGAAGCAGTCGAAAAGGTGTTTGGTATTTCCGCCTTTTCCCGCGCCCGGGTTACCGAAAAGGATATGGATGCGATCGCAAAAGCGGCGATTGAATATCTCAAAGACGAGCTGACCGCCGCCTCCACCTTCAAGGTGGAGTCCAAGCGGGCGGACAAGACCTTCCCCTTCACCTCCCCCGAAATCAGCCGGGAGATCGGGGCGCGGTTGCTTGATGCCTATCCGCATCTCACGGTGGACGTACATCAGCCGGACACGGTGGCATACGTGGAGATCCGCGATTTCGGTGCGTATATCCATGCGCCGCAACGACCGGGTGCCGGCGGTATGCCGGTCGGCACCGGCGGGAATGCCGCCATTCTCATTTCCGGCGGTATCGATTCGCCGGTGGCGGCGTATATGATGGCCAAGCGTGGCGTTCAGCTGTACGGCATTCATTTTGCTTCCCCTCCCTACACCAGCGAGCGTGCCGAACAAAAGGTAATCGACCTGATGAACCGGGTATCCGATTATGCCGGACACATGAAGCTGGCGGTGGTGCCGTTCACCCATATTCAGGAGGAAATCCAGCGGCATTGCGCCGAAGAATATTTCACCCTCATTATGCGCCGTATGATGATGCGGATCGCCTGTCGGGTGGCCTCCAAAGCCGGATGCAAAGCGCTTATTACCGGCGAAAGTGTCGGGCAGGTGGCCAGTCAGACCATTCCGGCGCTTGCCTGCACCGATGCTGTTGCCGATATGCCGGTATTCCGTCCGGTGATCGGTATGGACAAAGAGGAGATCGTGCGGATCGCCCGTAAGATCGACACCTTTGATATTTCGATTCAGCCGTTTGAGGACTGCTGTACCGTATTCACCCCCCGTCATCCCTGCACCCGTCCGAAGATCGCAGACGTGGAAGCGGAGGAAGCGGCGCTGGAGGTAGAAACGCTGATCGAGGAAGCAATTGCGGGGATTCGCGAGCTTTCTATCTGATTTGGAAAGGAGCCGATTGACGTGAAGGAGGCAAGCACCGTTGTTGCGCTGTTGCGCCAAAAGGGATTGACCCTATCCACCGCCGAGTCGTGTACCGGCGGTCTGCTTTCGGCTGCCATTACCGCTATTCCCGGTGCTAGTTCGGTCTTTCCCTGCGGCATCACCGCCTATGCGGCGGAATGCAAACAACAATTGTTATCGGTCCCGGAGGAGCTCTTACGAGAGCAAGGGACGGTCAGCGCCGACACCGCCGCCGCTATGGCGACCGGGGTGCGGCAAAGCGCCAACACCTCCCTCGGGGTGGCCGTGACCGGGGTGGCCGGTCCCGATCCCACCGAAGGAAAACCGGTCGGCACCGTTTTTATCGCCCTATCCGACGGCGAGCGGGTATGGACCCGCTCCCTCACCCCGGAAAATGGGTTATCCGGGCGGGAGGAGATCCGTCAGGCGGCGGTGGACACCGCACTTCAAATGGTGTTTTCTTACGCGGACGCGTATCCCGCGATGATGGCAGGCGGGCTGGCGATCAAGCCGCCGGTTCCCGCCGAAGTGATGATCCCCAAAGCCCCCGCCACCGGCAATCAGCGTCGGTTTTTAGCGGTGCTTCTCCCCTGGAAAGGGGATACCCTTCGGGAGCGGATGATCAAAATCAGCGCCTTAACCCTGGCGTTAGTGCTGGTGATCGTCTCCGGGTTTGGGATAAGTAAATTTATTTCCGGGTCGGAGAACCAATCACTGTATCAGGACCTGCAAAATATTTACGGCGAGGATGCTCAGCTGAACACCTCCGAAAACGGAATGCTCTCCCGGTTTGAGTCGTTATACTCTCAAAATGCGGATATCGGCGGGTGGATCCGGATCGACGGAACCGGTATCAGCTATCCGGTGATGAAAAATGCCGGCAGTAACTACTACGCCGATCACAACTTCCGTCAGCAATATTCCGCCTACGGGGTGCCGTATTTCCACAGCCGCAACTCCTTTTTAACCGCCGATAACCGCAACCGGGTGCTCATCGTTTACGGGAACAACACCGGCGACCGGCAGATGTT
This sequence comes from Clostridia bacterium, assembly GCA_017442265.1. Taxonomy (GTDB): domain Bacteria; phylum Bacillota; class Clostridia; order Oscillospirales; family Acutalibacteraceae; genus URNF01. The sequence goes on from JAFSAC010000038.1 coordinate 4,802, forward strand.
TTCGGAGCTCACGAAATACCGGCAGATGGGCTTTTTCAAGCAACACGCGGTGGTGGACGTCAGCACCCTGTATGCCGCCGACCGGTGGCAGTTGTTTGCGGTGATGATCCTGGACCCGAACGAGGTAAATGCGTTTTCCTACGACCGGACCGCCTTTACCGATGATGCCGACTTTATGTCCTTTGTATCGGATATCCGCAAGCGGTCATTATGGAACACTTCGATAGAGGTGAATGCTAAGGACGAACTGCTGATGCTGGTCACCCAAGCGGAGGAGGAATACGGCTTTAAAGATGCGAAAATGGTGGTGGTAGGACGACGTTGCCGCAGTGACGAAACGATCGCCGAGAGCAACCTCACCGTATCCCATAACCCCACCGTACTGATGCCGCGAGTGTTAGCACGGAAAAACCGGGCGACCACCGCCAAACGCACCACGGCCGATGATAACGCCAAAACGACCGGCACCGCCGGTCAGACTACCGCCACCGGGGCGACCACCGCCGGGGTGACCGACAGTACCACCCCCTCCACCGACCCGTCTCTGAATACCGTCACCACCACAGCGGCAAGCGGTTCCGAATCCACCGCACCGCCGGTCGGTGAGCCGACCGATGTCACCCCCACCCGGGAGGACGTTCAGACGGCGGCTACCACCCAAAATTAAAGTACATTAAAAAACCGCAGGACCAAAGTCCTGCGGTTTTTCTTTTCTGTTCATTTTCCTTCCTGCCACGGAATGATGCACAGCGCTTCCGCCACCGGCTCCCGCATCCAGATCGAAGGGGTGATGCGAAGGGTGAAGCCCTCCCCGGGCTTGGTCACGCAATCCGCCATACTGAGTTTCGGCAAGGCATAGGTCATCATCAGCATCATAATGACCCCACCGTGGGTGCACACCACCGCTTCGGTATCCCCGCTTTTCATCAGTTCCTGTACCAGATCCTCAAACGCCGCCTTCACCCGCTGATGAAACCGTTCGGTGGATTCGCCGCCGGGAATTTCTCCGTTGGTGCCTTCCATCCACTCCACAAAGGCGGGATCATTTTTCAGCTGAACGATGCTTTTATTCTCCCAATCACCGAAATCACATTCGGAAAGCCCTTCCCTGCTTTCCACCTTAACCCCGGGATACAGCACCTCTAACGTCTGCCGGCAACGGGAAAGAGGACTACTGAAAAAGCGGGCCGCGCCCGGATAGGTGTAGGTCTCTTTCAGGGTCAACAGCTCCTGCAAGCCCTCCGGGGAAAGCGGCAGGTCGGTACGACCGATATACCGTCCATCCCGGTTCGCTTCGGTTTTTCCATGACGAATTAGATGAATTTTGTAAGTTTTCATCAAATATTGCCTCCTAAATGTGGCATTTTGCCAGTTTACAAATAGTAATATTCGCGGTATAATGAATATCCTGTCGAAAAAAACGTGTGGTCGGCAACCGGCCGACTAACACCGGAGGTTATGTATGAACGCATCCTTCCCCCGTATCATCACCCTGCTCCGCAAAGAGCGAGGATATAGTCAGAAAAAAGCGGCTGCCGATCTTGGGATCTCGCAGGCGCTGCTTTCGCATTACGAAAAAGGTATCCGGGAATGCGGGTTGGATTTCGTGGTTCGTACCGCGGATTATTACAGCGTATCCTGTGATTATCTGCTGGGACGTACCGCCGACAAGAGCGGCGCTATGATCCACGTGGATGCGATTCCGGACGACGATCCCGCTATTCAGGATAATCACCTGCGCGGCGGCGTGTTGCCGGTACTGAACAAAAAACTGGTCATCAACTCGTTGCACGTGCTGTTCGATATGCTGCAAAAGTGTAACAACAAGGCGCTCACCACCGAAGCATCCGCCGCTCTTACCTTAACCGTCTATTGTCTGTTCCGGCAGATCTATGCCGCCAATCCGCACAACCCCGCCGCCATGTTCTCCATGGACAAATACCTGTTCCAGGCGGCATCGCTCGGCGAAATCAGTAAGGCAATCGCTCGAAGCGGCGAGCTCGCCCGCGGAAAAACGGTGGAAGGCGAAGAAGGTGTGAAACCCGACAACCTGCCGGATATTCTGCCGGATGATATTGCGCGGCAGTATCCGATGTTCTCCACCTCGCTGCTCAACCTGCTCCGTAACGCCGAGTCCCGGATGCAGATGAACTAAAAACAACCGGTAAAAAAGCCGTTTTTAAAACGGCTTTTTTCTTTTTTATTTCTCGTATTTGGCACGCGCCTCATCCATTTTCTTATACAAAGGAGAAAGATCCGGCGGGAAGCTTAACACCGCCAACACCGCAAAGCAGAAGTTGATAGTGGCAAACAAAATCAGCGGGATCCAGTCGCCGGGAATGAATATGTACGCAATAAGCAGTACCGCTTCTACCGTGTTGAGCACCGCCGCTACCCGCAGGAGAATCTTATCAAAACAGCGGGCATCCCTCGACGAAACCGCTATCATCGGCAAAGAGAGTGCCGACACGAACAGCACTACGAAAAATTCGGTGTAAAAATATCCCATAGCCGCGATCACGATAAGCAACACCGGTGCCGCCGCCATCAGCAAAACGGCGATTATCCGGGCGATCACCCGAACCGCCCGATACTGCCACCAGAAAATGGCCGGCAGGGTCAGTGCCCCCGCCACCAACAGCAAGACAAACGAGGTCATCTTGAGCAACCATGGTACTACTACCACCAGCGAAGCAAAAATAATCAATAGTATCCGACAAAATTCCGGTGTGGACATCGCCACCGCAAACCGGCTCATCTTTCGTGCCATAAGGGTTTCTCCTTTCGCCCATGGGAAGAATCATTACCATTTATTTTATCATATCTCCACCTGAAAATCAAGTTTCATTCAGCACCCGCGTATGAAAAAGCCGGGCGCGGGTATCTCGCAGTGCCGATGTGCGACACCGCTGACTCACCGCCGCCTGTTCAATACGAAACGCCGCGTGAAGCGGCAGAACCGGACACCAAAAAAGCGGCAATAATAAAAAATACCAGCCATACGGGCGGATAAAGGTCCCGGTTTTGCGACGGGTGGAACGGTACGCTTCCCCCATAACGCTCCAAAACGGTTTTTCCTGCGGACGGCGGTATAAGACCGGTATCAACCGTCGCCGCCAGCACCACATAAAAAGAAGCCCGGCGATCATCAACAACACCCCGGCGCCACCAAAGGCGGCTTGCCATACCGCCTGCTCGTCTTTGGCACCGACCGCCAACAAAAAAAGCCCCGGAAACAGCGCCAAACCGTACCCGATCAATCGCAAAGCATCCCACCGCAGCTGCCATTTCATCGCCCGGATCGGATGACGGTATTCCCGGAAGAAAGCGGAAAGAACCCCGCCTGACGAAACGGGCGGAACGGCGGTCAGCTCACGGGTCACCGCTTTATTCACCCGTCCCTGAAGTGCCAATTGATGACACCGCTGATAATAGCCGCAGTAAGCGGGAGCCACCAGCAGGCGATTAAATAAAAAACTGCCGGAAAGCAATGCCGCCTGTACCGAAGAGTGTACCAGCAGGTTACCGAGCACCCAACGGCGAAGGGTGAGCTCCAGCGCCACCGGAATCAACCAGCACAGAACGATCCACAGCCGCATCACCGTCATTTCCATACGGTGGCCGCGCACACACGCCCGTCCGATCTTCAGCATAAAAAATCACCCCTTCGTCCTATTATGGACCAAAAGGGGTGATTTCATTTAGCCAAAGTATTAAATCTGAATCAAAGTTTGAGATACGGATTTAAGGTTTTGCGGAAAGCCCCGCCGCCTGGCGAACCCGTGCCATACCCCACAAAAACCAGATGACCTGTTCACCGTTACCGCAGTCGATCAGTTTCCAACTATTACCGGAGGGTTGCATCCGTTCCATATAGAGTGACTGAGTATGATAGGTGTTGAGGAACTCGAGGGTGTCGCAAATATGCTCCCAATCCCCCGCTTTGCCGGCAATGCCGAGATCCCAGCCGACGCTCTTACCTAAAATCCAGTTTTTAATACTGCCACCGGCCGAAGATTCGACGGCAAGGTATCCACCTTTACTCGCATCCTTCCACAGCACGCTCCGGGTATAAGCGGCGGTGTTCTGCAAAATCTGCGGGTCTACCCCGCTGAAACCGGTCGCAATCGGGGAAAGACAAACCCAGCTCACCCCATTTTCGGGGTTTCCCTGTCCGTTATCATAATACCGCTGTTCCAGATACACCGTTTTGCCGTTCACCTGACGGGTGAGGTTTTTCGCAATACCCGTTTTTATTTTTCCGAGTGTATCCTGCCACAAAACGGCATCCTCCGGCTTACCGTAGGCGGTCGCCACTTCGATCATCCGCTCCAGCGCCGAGGCGGTGAAGGTGTTGGTCAAGAGGTCAAACACGTCGTGATAATCATTACTGTTTCGCATCCGGGTATGGGTGAACCGACGGTTGCGAACCAAGCCGAACTGCTCGTAAAAATAGGTGCTGCTACAAAAAGCATCCGCTTCCCGTTTCATCAGGTCGTAGGATTCCTCAAAATAGGGCCTATCCCCCGTTTTCAAAATGTACAGCGCCCAGCCGAGTACAAAATGCGCCCGTCCGTCCAGCTCATCCTCGGTACGGACCGTCCGTCCGTCGGCCGAAATGGTAAACGGCAGGTAAGAAAGATTTTTATTTTTCATCACGTTGGTCACAAACCGCAGTGCCCGGCCCGCCGCCGGCAGTTCGTTCACCTCTGCCGCCAGGCATGCCAGCGCTCCGATCGAGCGCACGTATTCGCCACGATACCGGCCGGTCACCGACTCCTGGAAAAAGCCGTTCTGCTGCACCCGGTCGAAAACGCTCTTATAGCTTGTCCGATAAATATCCGCCAGGTGGCTATCGGTTAGCAAGGTATGTACCTTTACAGCCGGATTGGCCGCTACCGTGGTCGGAACTACGGTCGGAGCGGTGGTTACCGCCGTGGTCGGGGTGGTGGTTGCGGCGGTAGTGACCGACGGGAGGTCGGATAACACACCGGACGACCCGCCCTCGGCCGACCGACAGCCGGCAAAAGAGGTCACCACCAACAGGGCGACTAACAGCATCGCTAAAACTTTCATATCAATCTCCTATGAAAACGCCCGATGCTGAAAAAGCATCGGGCATTATGATTACAGAACTTTGAACGCGAGCAACAGCAGGATCAGCGCACCAAGGGCGATCCGATACCAGCCAAACGGCTTAAAGTCGTGTTTCTTAATAAAGGCCATGAGGAAGCGGATCACCAGCACCGACACGGAGAAGGATACCACCGTACCGACCGCCAGAATGCTCCATTCCAGCGTGGTGAAGGAAAGCCCTTCCATGACGAATTTCAGCACCTTGAGCAAGCTCGCACCCAGCATCACCGGAATCGCCATAAAAAAGGAAAATTCCGCCGCTACCGTGCGGGAAGCACCGGTGAGGGTCGCCCCGAGAATGGTGGAGCCGGACCGGGAGGTACCCGGAATCAGCGCCAGCATCTGGAAGGCGCCGATACACAGCGCATGCTTATAGGTGAGAGCCGAAAGGTTCTCTACCTTCGCCTGCTTCTGGCGGTTTTCCATAATGATAAACGCGATACCGTACACCACCAGCGCCACGGCGATCACCAGCGGCACCGACAGTTTTTCATCAATGATGTCGTCAAGAAGCAGACCCGCAATCGCGGCGGGGATGCTCGCGACCAGCACCTTACTCCACAAAACCCAGGTACCCTTCTTCTCTTCCCCGGTCTTTTTCGGGGAAAAGGGGTTGAGTTTATGGAAATACAGCACCAGCACCGCCAAAATAGAGCCAAGCTGAATGACCACCTTAAACACGTCGAAAAATGCGGGGGATACCTGCATTTTCCAGACGGTATCCAGCAGCAGGATATGTCCGGTACTACTGATCGGCAGCCATTCGGTGATCCCTTGCACGATGCCTTGTACGATAGCTTTCAGAATTTCAATGAATTCCATAGCTCAATCGCTCCTTACAGATCGATTTCGTTCAGCAGGTCACGAAGAAGGATGATCTCATCGGGAGAGAAGGTGATCCCCTTCCCCATTTTTTCGTGGTCCGGCGCCCATTCACGGATATCGTATTTGGGGGCGCGGTCGTTCCAGCTGATGAGGTTCACTTCTTTGGTCCAACCTTTGGCGGATTCCGAAAGGACTCCGCATTTTTTCACGATTTCATACTTGAGTTCAGGCATAGTTAGCACTCCTTAATGTTTCTATAATTGTATGGTGGCGTGCCACCAAAAATACCATTATTTACCCAGAAGCCAATCCCCTATGGCATCCAGCAGTCCGGCGATCCCCCGCGAGGGCGAGGATACCACCGAAAACGAGTCGAAATCGCCGCCTTTTAATGAGCGTTTAGGCGCTTTTACCGGCGGCTTAACGAAAAAAGTGGTGATTATCGGTAGAATCCGACCGGAATTTCGATAACCATTCGGTGAGTTCCTGTTCGTCGGTCCGGGCGGCGATCATGGTCGCCTCACGAATGGCCCGGGTCTTCTCCCGCACCGTTCTCAACTCCGCTTCCAGTTCATCGGCGAGCTGTTCCACCGCCGACAAGCTTTCCTCGGTGCGTTTATTCGCTTTCTGCAAGCGGGTATTCACCTTATCCTGCACCAGCGAAACCGCTTCCCGGCTGTCCCCAAACAGTTTCTCAAACTGATCAAGCTGTACCCGCTGGTCAGCCAGTTGTTGCTTTTGCACCTCGGTTTCGGTGAGCAGGCGATTGTATTTTGCGGCGATTTCTTCTGCAACGGCGAGCCGTTCTTTCTGCTGACGGGTCTCCTCTTCCAGTTCGGAAAGCCGAATCTGAGCCGCCTGCAGCTTTTCTTGTGCGCCGGACAGCGTTTCGTTCTGCTCGCGAAGAGAAGTGACTTCCTCTTCCAGAGACGGCAACCGCTCCCGCATCCCGGCGGCCTCCTCTTGCAGGTCGGTCAGCTGCTTTTGCAGATCGGCCACCTCTTCGCAATGCGCCACGTTCAGCGAATCAATATAATTGAGGACATCCTCTTTTCGAAATCCACGGAATACCGTTTGAAAAAATCCGTTTTCTGCCATTGACGCGTCCTGCCTTTCTTTGTCGGTCAATAGGGACACTTTCGGATAGTATATCATATAAAATAAAAAAAGAAAAGTCTTTTTTATAAATGTCGTCGAAATCCCCTTTCCGGTTGACAAACCGCAAAAAACGGATATAATAAAAAAGCGGTATCATGCCGCCTTTACCCGGGGCCGTAAAGGTTTCGACGGGGATCGTAACGTACAGCAAGCGAGTAGTGGTGCGGGCCCACTATAAAACCTGCAACCTTTCAATTAACTGACAACAATACTGTTGCCCTCGCGGCCTAATTAGGCTGCCGTCTCCACCCGGAATACCGCGGCCGGGTGTGAGGCGTCGATTAGCGGTGAACGTGAACGGCGCCCCGTCACCGGCGCCGTCATGACCCAGTGACTACCAACACCGGCAGCCTGCCGACCGGCGGCCGGTAGAGGGAATGTAAAATCATCGGCTGCACTCGGAGAAAACTGTGCCGCGCGTTTTTCGGACAGGGGTTCGATTCCCCTCGGCTCCACCAAAATAAAGGGAAACCGGTGCTTTGCACCGGTTTTTCTTTATTCTGTAGAAACTACTTGGGAAGCAAACCGTAAATCCGCGCAAAGCCGCGGATTTACTGGGTTTTGCGCGTACCCGCTCCCAACCACCGCCCACTCGGCGCAAAACCATTCGATCATCCCCTCGGCTCCACCAAAAATAAAAACAGCACCCGTATGGGTGCTGTTTTTGTTTTTCGTAGTAGACACCGGGAGAACCCCTCGCATTCCGTCAGGAATGCAAAGGTTTTGCGAGCAGAAATATCACATCAGCAGAATTCCAGCGCAAAACCGGGGTTCAGATTCCCCTCGGCTCCACCAAAGAAAAAAGCACTCCCGCTCCGCGGGGGTGCTTTTTCTTTCGTAGTTGACTTCCCGGGAATCGAACCGTAAATCCGCGCGAAACCGCGGATTTACTGGGTTTTGCACGTACCCGCTCCAAACCAGCACCCACTCGTCGCAATACCATTCGATCATCCCATAGGCTCCAAAAATCCTGCACGCGAGTGCGGGATTTTTACCTCTTCACTCTTCGCTATTCCTTCGACAGGATTTTTAATGAACAATAGACAAAGAAAACTCCCCCATATCCCCCTTGCCAAACTCTCACCCGGGTGCTATGATAAATACGGAAATCACAAACATGACACAAGGGGGAACGGCGATATGCTCAAATACGAAATCGAAGGCGGTCATCTGCCGGTCGTGATCTGTTATCCTGAGGCGGGACAGACACTTTGCACCGAGCGTGGGGCCATGAGCTGGATGAGTCCCAATATGCAGATGAACACCAACACCGGCGGTGGGATGAAAAAGATGTTCGGGCGGCTGTTGTCCGGCGAATCGATCTTTATGAACGAGTACACCGCAGTGGGCGGCGACGGTATGATCGCGTTTGCTTCCAGTTTCCCCGGCTCCATTATCCCCTATCAGGTCACCGAAAGCGCCGGCATCATCGTGCAAAAGCGCGGGTTCCTCGCCATGGAAAAAGGGCTGGATCTGTCCATGTATTTCCAGAAAAAGCTCGGACGCGGATTGTTCGGCGGCGAAGGGTTTATTATGCAGCGGATCAGCGGCAACGGACTTGTGTTCCTCGAAATCGACGGGCATTGCAAGGAATACGATCTGCTCCCCGGCGAAAGCATCATTGTAGACACCGGGTATCTGGCTGCAATGAGCGACACCTGCACCATGGATATCGAAACGGTAAAGGGTGCCAAAAATATGTTTTTCGGCGGCGAAGGATTATTCCACACCCGGGTCACCGGTCCGGGAAAGGTATACATCCAATCAATGCCGATCATCAACACCGCCCAGGTACTCTCCCCCTACATTCAAATCCACTCAAATGACAGCAACAACGGCGGCATCAACATCCGCTTAGGAGATTAACCCCCACAGGAGGCAAAAACATGGAAAATCCGGAAACCTACAAGGTGCTCTCCTGCATATTGGAGATCCTGAAAATGATGATCGAATCCGGTGCGGAAATATACCGGGTGGAGGAAAGCGCCATACGGATGTTTAAAGCGCGCGGCGCCAAAAAGGTGGACGTCTACGCCACCACCTCCAACATCATCGTATCGATCGAAACCTCCGACGGGGTGATCAAAACCCACACCCGCCGGATCGGCAGTATCACCACCGACATCGAGCGGATTCACAAGCTCAACGCCTTGGCCCGGGACATCTCGTCCGGTCAGCTGACCCTCTACCAGATCAAACAGCGAATACATACCATCCAGGTGGCGCCCACCTATTCCCGCTTTGTTACCATTCTGTTCTACGGGGTGATCGCCGGCGCGTTTTACCTGTTTTTCAACGGGCGAAACTGGGTGGAATTCTTATGCTCGTTTGGCATCGGTCTTGTCACCGGTGTTTTAAGCAAGGCGGCGGACCACATCCGTATCAACAAGTTTTGGATCAAGTTTATCTGTTCCTTTATCGCCTGTATGATCGCTTTTTCGCTCCGGCGATTCGGGGTGATTGAAAGCATCGACTATATCATCATCGCCAACATTATGACCCTCATCCCCGGCATCGGTCTTACCAACTCGCTTCGCGATCTGTTTGTCGGGGACAGTATTTCCGGCATCCTGCGGCTCATTGAGGCGATGATGCTGGCGTTGGCGATCGCTTGCGGGTATATCATAACCTCGTTTGTGTTCGGAGGTGTTATGTGATGAATACGCTTGACGTCATCATTCAGGTGGTCACCGCACTGATCGTGACCATGGGATTCGGTTTCCTCTTTAATATCCGCGGAAGCAAGCTGATGGTCGCCTCAGTCGGCGGTGCGCTGTGCTGGGGGCTATTCTTACTGCTCGGCATCTGGATCCAGAGTGAAGCGCTGCGGTATTTTTTGGTGTCCCTTTGCAGCACCGTCTACGCCGAAATGTTCGCGCGGGTGTTAAAAACCCCCGCCACCACCTTCTCGATCATCACCTTGATCCCGCTGGTACCCGGCGGTGCGCTGTATTACACCACTACCTTCGCGCTCAGCGGAACGATCGAGCCGTTCATCACCAAAATGATCTACACTATGGAGCTCGCCGTCGCGCTGTCGCTGGGAATCGTCATCGTCACCGCGGTGTTCCGGTCTCTCCCCCGCCGCACACAGCAGTGAGCCAAACTAGATTCAATGATAGGATCGTTCGATATATTGAAAAAATTCCAATAATGCTTGCGAAGAACATAAACAGAATGTCATAGCGTACAAAAAAATTCTTGCAAATGGAAAATAAAAACCTGTACGTAGTTTCAAGTCTCATCGGTTCTACAAAAAGGTAGGTATGGGGAATTTTATGGTTACTCAAACTACCAAAAATTTCGACACACTTTAAAACGATAATATCAAAACGAGTTAGCTCCCAAACGCTATGGGAGTACCAGTTTCCGCTCGTTTCTAACCATTTCCGCCCCTTTCCGCTCGGAAACACATCCTTTCCGGCGCTCTTACCTCCACTGTTTCCGTGTACTCCGGTCGTGTAAATGGGATAAACTGTGGTCAAGCAAAACACCCCGAATGCAGCTTTAAGCCGCATCCGAGGTGTTTTTTGTCGTCTGTATGGTAACTCTTGTTCCGCCAAAAGTCAAGGCCTTTCGCGAAACAAATTTTGCGCCGCAGTAGACAAAGAAAATGGATTTCAAGATATCACAGCGTTTCGCATGCTTTTTGTAATTGGCGAGTATTTACGCTGTAATAATCAATGTCCATTTATCAAGTGATTTCACGCTTGAGTAAAGAAACGTCTTTTTTATGATCTTGTGGCGTGATTTGAGCTAACACTTTCTCTTCCACTGGCTGCGTCCAATATATTTTTAAGGATTTTCTTGCTCGTGTGATAGCCGTGTAGAAGATGCTATGAGTAATTAACTCGTCGATTTCATCCGTTATGATAATTTTTACATGATCATATTCCAGACCTTGGGCTTTATGAATAGATACTGCATAGGCAATTTGGAAAGGAACAATGGCTTTTGAAGGCCCTTCGTCATCTTCGTCTGTGGTCTTATTTTTATTCACGACAAAACGAATGATAGAGTTACCGTTAGCGGCAGTTCCAACTATGGTAAAATCCATATCCTTCATATCCATGTCTATGAGTGGTCGATCTATTTCAATATCA
>JAFSAC010000039.1 GCA_017442265.1 Clostridia bacterium
AACCCCGTAACCGAACACCATTTTCAAGTATCCGGCAATTTTTTTAATCTTCTCTCGCATAGTGATCCTCCCTTACAGTCCCATAATGGGCAGGAATCCCATTAAAACGATAACTTGAAGTGCAAACTGTCCGAACACCCACCACAGGTCGTTTTTGACCGTTTTTCCGAAATCGGATTCCGCCAGCGACATACCGGCATACAGACCCAACGCAAGCGGCGGGGTGATTCCGCACATAACACCGCAGATGCAGGGCAGCATCGCCGCCGCCAGCAGCGGATCGACACCGACCGACGACAGGGTGGAAATGAACACCGGCCCGAAAATGACCACCAGCGACGAACCGGGAATGACCATACCAAGGAAGCAGGTAAGTAAGCAGATAAAGATCACCATACCCAGCTTACTGAAGTCCATAGCCACAATGAAATGTTCCATATCCCCCGCCACATTCAGGTCGGAGAACATAGCCCCAATCATATATCCGATCAGGCAGACGCCGATGGCAGGAGCTATAGTCTTAACGCTATCCGCCATCATTTTGGCAATTTTATGCGGGGTAACACTCTTTTTCTCCTTTGCAATCAGGCAAGCATACAAGCTGGCGATACCCGCCACGAAAAGCAGCATACTGCTGGAGAAATACTTGGCACCCACCTCGCCCAGACGGGCGGTAAAGAAGGTGCTTTTGAAGAAGTAATCAAGCACAAAGGGCAGGAAAATAATCACCGGCAACAGCAAGCCCTGCCAAGAGGTCTTAAAAACCTCCTTGATGTTCGGAATCTCTTCTTTGGCCATCGGCTTGATCTTATAGTATTTGCAGAACAAAAACAAGGTCAAAATTCTCTGCAAAACGAACCAAAGGGATACGCCCCACAAAATGATCCAGAATCTGCCGGTGGTCATATCCGAATTGGGATACAGCGCCATGAAAGCCCCGAGCGCCGCCACGATATTGGAGGACGGCGGAATCAGGTTGCCGAGGTAGCTGGCGTTGCTTTCCACGTTAGCAGCCAGTTCTGCCGGAAATCCGGAGCGCTTCATCGCCGGAATGGTAATGGCGCCGGTCGCCATCACGTTACCGGGACCGCTCCCCGAGAGGGCACCCATAAACGAGCTGGCAACGATCGAGGCATACCCCGCTCCACCGGGAATCCGACCGAGCAGCGCGAGAATGATCGAAATACAGCCGTCGATCACCTTCGTTTTGGTCATGATCACCGACATGGCCACGAAAGCAACCATAGAATACAGCAGCGAGGTGGACATCGCTTCATTCACGTAAGTTAAGACATTTCCCCAGGTTCCGGTCATGGTCAACAACACGATAAAACTGACCAAAACCGCCTCGTACACCGGGCGCTTCAGAAGCAAGAACCAAACGCAGATAACAAGCAACAAAACACCCAAGTATAAAAAGGTTATCGGCATACTATTCCTCCTTTTTGGTTATAAAAATTATTCCAAATTGGTTATATTATAAACGATCTGTCAAACCTTGTCAAGAAGTATTTTGGACAAGGTGACAAAACTAAATAACAGAGCTGAGTCTCCCCTATTAAAACTGCTCAAATTTACAAAAAACCACCCGCTTATCAGTTGACAATATATATAATAATGTGATATACTGTCCGCGTAAACTGAACTGTAGTTTCACGCGACTGACGGAATTTGTGAGTGCACACAAGAGGAACGTGAAACGGTACCGTATGCCGACCGTCTGGGCAGATCTCGCTAATGGCGTAGGTCTGCCCTATTTTATTAATCGGCTCGGTGCGTCAATAAGGAGGGTTTATCCGAATGAAAAAAGTGGCGATCATCATGGGGAGCGACAGCGATCTGCCGGTGGTAGAAAAAGCAATCGATACCCTGAAAAGCTTTGAGGTGCCGACCGAGGTGCACATCTTCTCGGCACACCGTACCCCCGACGAGGCGGCCGCCTTTGCTGCCGGTGCGCGGGAAAACGGATTTGGCGCCATTATTGCGGCGGCCGGAAAAGCGGCGCATCTCGCCGGCGCTCTGGCGGCACGTACCACCCTGCCGGTGGTAGGCATCCCGATCCAATCGGAGGACCTGCGCGGAGTGGACGCGCTGTTATCCACCGTACAGATGCCGTCCGGTATTCCGGTGGCCACGGTAGCGATCAACGGTGCGGTCAATGCCGCGCTGTTGTGCGTTCAGATGCTGTCCATCAGCGACCCCATGTTGGCGGACAAGCTGGATCAGCTTCGGGCGGAAGGCACCGACAAGGTGCTTGCCAAGAACAAGGCGATCGAAGAAAAGTACAATCATTAATGTCGAGTAGTGCGAACAATCCGAACCCTGCCGCCCCCCCGGCGGCAACCATCTGAAAGGAGATCTCTATGTCACAATTACGGGAAGAATGCGGTGTATTCGGTATTTACACATCAGAGGACAGTCCGGTCGCGGTAGACACCTACTACGGTCTGTATGCCTTACAGCATCGCGGACAGGAAAGCTGCGGAATCGTGGTAAACCAAGACGGTCTGTTCCGCTCTCACAAGGACGTCGGTCTGGTGAGCAGTGTCTTCACCAACGATGTGCTGCAAAAGTTGGGTGACGGCCGTATGGCGATCGGTCACGTCCGTTACGCTACCAACGCTACCAAAGGGGTCATCAATGCCCAGCCGCTGACGGTTAATCACGTAAAGGGGCATATGGCCCTTGCCCATAACGGCAGTCTTGTCAATTATTGGGAATTGCGTGAAGAATTGGAAATGAACGGTGCCATCTTCCACATGACCAGTGACACCGAGGTCATCTCCTATACCATCATTCGGGAACGCCTGACCTCCCCTTCTATCGAAGAGGCGATCAACCGGGCAATGCACAAGCTCAAAGGTGCTTATTCGCTGGTAATCATGTCCCCGAAAAAGTTGATTGCGGTGCGGGATGAAAACGGACTGCGCCCGCTTTGCTACGGAACTCGCGACGACGGCAGTTACGTGGTGGCTTCCGAGTCGTGTGCTTTGGATGCGGTCGGCGCCACCTACGTGCGGGACGTGAGACCGGGCGAGATCGTGATCTTTGATCAAAACGGGGTGCGTTCGATCACCGATCATTGTGACAAAGCTCCGAAGAAAACCTGTATTTTCGAATACATCTATTTTGCCCGTCCCGACTCGGTCATCGACGGAGTGAGCGTGCACCGATCTCGTATCCTCGCCGGCGAGTTCCTTGCGGAGGATCATCCGGTGGAGGCAGACGTGGTCATCGGCGTGCCGGACTCGGGTATTGATGCCGCGATCGGGTATTCCCGGAAATCGGGTATTCCCTATGAGATCGGGTTTATCAAAAACAAGTACATTGCCCGTACCTTTATTGCTCCCACCCAGAAACAGCGGGAAAAGAGCGTTAGCATCAAGCTCAACCCCTTACAAGATGCGGTCAACGGCAAGCGAGTGGTACTGGTTGACGATTCGATCGTCCGCGGTACCACCTGTGCCCGGATCATTCGGTTGCTTCGCGAAGCGGGTGCCAAAGAAATTCACGTGCGTATCTCCGCGCCTCCGTTCCTGCATCCCTGTTACTACGGTACCGATATCAGCTCCCGCGACGTGCTGATTGCCTGCCACATGACCCAGGACGAAATCGTCAAAGAAATCGGGGCGGATACCCTCGGATTCCTCGGTATCGATCGCCTGAAGGGATTGATCGGTTCTCCCGACGATGCCGGCTACTGCGATGCCTGCTTTACCGAGAAGTATCCCACTTTACCGCCGAAAGAAATGCCAAAACGCCGGTTTGATTCCGGTCTCAGCCAGAGGGAGGATAATAAGAAATGAGCAAATCCAGATCTGACAGCTACGCCAGTGCCGGTGTGGACATTACCGCGGGATACCGCGCCGTAGAATTGATGAAACAGCATATTGGCCGCACCATGACCCCCGGTGTCGTTTCGGACATCGGTGGATTTGGCGGACTCTTCCTTCCGCCGATCCAGGGTATGGAGGAACCGGTGCTGGTCAGCGGTACCGACGGGGTCGGCACCAAGCTGAAAATCGCTTTCTTAATGGACAAGCACGACACGGTCGGCATTGACTGTGTCGCCATGTGTGTCAACGACGTTATCTGCGCCGGGGCAAAGCCCCTTTTCTTCCTCGACTACATCGCCTGCGGTAAAAACGTTCCCGAGAAGATCGCCGAGATCGTTTCGGGTGTTGCCGAAGGGTGTGTCCAGTCGGGTGCGGCGCTCATCGGCGGCGAGACCGCCGAAATGCCCGGTTTTTATCCGGTGGATGAATACGACCTCGCCGGCTTTGCGGTGGGTCTCGTAGACAAAAAGGATATTTTGGACAAGAATACCGTTGCTGACGGGGACGTCATCATTGCAATCCCCTCCAGCGGTGTGCATTCCAACGGTTTCTCGCTGGTTCGCAAGGTGTTTGACATCGAAAATGCCGATCTGAAAACGCCGATTGCCGAACTGGGCGGCCGTTCGCTCGGCGAAACGCTGCTCACCCCCACCCGCATCTACGTCAAGGCGATCAACGCACTGACCGAGGCGGTGAAGGTGAAATCAATCGCTCATATCACCGGCGGCGGCTTCTTTGAAAACATTCCGCGTGCCCTGCCGGACGGCAAGACCGCCAAGATCGACCGGAGCGCTCTGCGTGTTCTCCCCATTTTCGATCTGATTGCCAAAACCGGCAACATTGATGAGCATGATATGTTCAACACCTTCAATATGGGTGTCGGTATGTGCGTCATCGTGAGCAAAGAGGATGCTGACACGGCGCTGGCTGCTCTCAAAGCTGCCGGCGAGGATGCCTACGTCATGGGTGAGGTCATCTCCTCCGACGAAGGGGTCGTCTTATGTTAAAAACCAACGTAGCCGTGCTCGTTTCGGGCGGCGGCACCAATCTGCAGGCCTTAATGGATGCCGAACGTGACGGTCGTATTCAAAGCGGAACCATTAAGCTGGTCATCTCCTCCCAACCGGGCGCCTATGCCTTGACCCGGGCGGAAAATGCCGGTGTCAGGACCGCCGTGGTACATAAAGCCACCCTCGGGTCGCAGGAGGCATTCGAAGCGGAGATTCTGCGATTACTGAGCGAGCATCAGATCGAGTTGATCGTGCTCGCCGGATTTATGAGCATCTTAAGCGCCGATTTCACCTCCCGGTTCCCGAACCGCATTTTAAACGTTCATCCCTCCCTGATCCCCGCCTTTTGCGGCAAGGGATACTATGGGCTGAAGGTGCACGAAGAAGCGCTCAAAAAAGGGGTAAAGGTGACCGGGGCGACCGTTCACTTTGTGAATGAGATCCCGGACGGCGGCGAAATCCTCTTACAGAAAGCGGTGGAGGTTCAGGACGGGGATACTCCCGAAATCCTCCAGCGGCGGGTCATGGAGCAGGCCGAATGGCTCTTATTACCGCAAGCCACCGAAATGACCGCCAAAAAAATCGCCATGAAAAAGGAGTAACGATATGCAGACCTATCATATCAACAAAATCAGCGAAGCGGTTGCCGCCGATCCGTACGTCGGACGCGGTATCGTGATCGGCAAAAGCGCCGACGGCAAAAAGGCGGTCTCTGCCTACTTCATCATGGGGCGCAGTGCCAACAGCCGCAACCGCGTGTTTGATATTGACGGGGAAACGGTATGGACCGCCCCCTTTGATCCGTCTAAAGTAGAGGACCCTTCCCTCATCATTTACGCCGCCGTGCGCGCATACGAAAACAAGCTGATCGTCACCAACGGCGACCAAACCGACACGGTGTTCGAGTTCCTCAAAAAGGGACAGAGCTTCGAAGAGGCGCTTGAAACCCGTGAGTTTGAGCCGGATCATCCCAACCTCACCCCTCGCATCAGCGGTATGCTCACCTTTGATAACGGGGATTTCACCTACAAAATGAGCATCCTGAAAAGCGAGGATGAAGCGGGGACGGCCTGTGGACGGTATACCTACGCTTATACCCCGCTCGCAGGTCTTGGACATTTCATCCACACCTACGCCGGGGACGGCAACCCCCTTCCCACCTTCTGCGGCGAGCCGGAGCGTGTAGCGATTCCGGACGACATTGATGAACTGACCGAAGCGATCTGGAACAGTCTTGATGAGCAAAACAAGATTTCCCTCTTCGTCCGGTACACCGATCTCGCTGACGGCAGTTACACCTATCGGCTGAAAAATAAAAACCGCTAAATATCAAGACCTTAACATACCTTTTTACAAAGAAAGGACGGTTTCTTTATGCAGGAATTCGAACTGAAATACGGCTGTAATCCCAACCAAAAGCCCTCCCGCATCTTTATGCAGGACGGCAGTGAGCTACCGATTGAAATTCTCAACGGTCGCCCCGGTTACATAAACTTCCTGGATGCGTTTAACGCATGGCAGCTGGTTAAGGAACTGAAAGAAGCGTTAGGGCTTCCCGCCGCCGCTTCCTTCAAGCACGTCAGCCCCACCTCCGCCGCTCTCGGTCTTCCGCTATCCGATCGGCTGAAAAAGGCGTGTTTTGTGGAGGACGTGGAAGGGTTAGATGAATCCCCCCTCGCCTGTGCCTACGCGCGGGCCCGCGGCACCGATCGGCTGTGCTCCTTCGGTGACTGGGTTGCTCTTTCGGATACCTGCGATGAAACCACCGCCCTTCTCATAAAACGGGAGGTGTCCGACGGCGTGATTGCCCCGGATTACACCCCGGAAGCCCTTGAAATTCTCAAGAGCAAGCGCAAAGGCGGCTACAATATTGTGAAAATCGATCCCGACTACGTTCCGGCTCCGGTGGAATGCAAACAGGTATACGGCATCACCTTTGAACAGGGACGGAATAATTTTGAGATCAACCGTGAACTGCTTTCCAACATCGTGACCAAAAACAAGCATCTGCCTGAAAGCGCCATTCGTGATCTGATCGTATCCCTCATCACCCTGAAGTACACCCAGTCTAATTCCGTGTGTTACGCGGTGGACGGACAGGCGATCGGTGTCGGTGCCGGACAGCAGTCCCGTATCCATTGTACCCGACTCGCGGGTACCAAGGCGGATACCTGGCAGCTTCGCCAGCACGACAAGGTATTATCCCTGCCCTTCCTTCCCACCATTGCCCGCCCGGTTCGGGACAACGTCATTGACGGATACATCAACAAAAACGAAGAGGACGTCTGTGCCGACGGTATCTGGCAGAACTATTTCTCGGTTCAGCCGGAACCCTTTACCGACGAGGAACAAAGAGCATATCTTAGCACCATTTCGGGTGTGGCGCTCGGTTCGGATGCTTTCTTCCCCTTTGCGGATAACGTGGAACGCGCCAAACGAAGCGGCGTGTCCTATATCGCCGAGCCCGGCGGTTCGATCCGGGACGATCTGGTGATTGAATGCTGTGATCGGTATGACATCGCTATGGCCTTTACCGGCATGCGGTTGTTCCACCATTAAGGAGGATAACGGATGAAGATACTGGTTGTCGGCGGCGGCGGTCGTGAGCACGCGATCATCCGCAAGCTGAAAGAAAATAAAACGGTAACCGAAATTTACGCCCTGCCGGGCAACGGCGGTATCGCCAACGATGCCACCTGTGTGCCGATCGGTGCGAAGGATATTGATAAGATCGTTGATTTTGCAGTTCAAAATGCGATCGATTTTGCGGTGGTGGCGCCGGACGATCCGCTGGTATTGGGGGCGGTTGACCGCTTAAACGAGGTCGGCATCCCCTGCTTTGGTCCTACCGCCAAAGCCGCCGCGATCGAGGGCAGCAAGGTTTTCTCCAAAAACCTGATGAAAACCTACCATATCCCCACCGCCTCCTATGAAACCTTTACCGATCCGAAAGATGCGCTTACCTACCTTGCCGACTGCGCCTACCCGACCGTGCTGAAAGCGGACGGACTCGCCCTCGGCAAAGGGGTGGTCATCGCGCAGAACAAGCAAGAGGCAGAGGAAGCCGTTCACTCCATTATGGAGGATAAAATCTTCGGGGACAGCGGTAACGCGCTGGTTATCGAGGAGTTTCTGACCGGACCGGAGGTATCGGTACTCGCCTTTACCGACGGGAAAACGGTGAAGCCCATGGTATCTTCCATGGATCACAAGCGGATCGGCGACAACGATACCGGTCCGAACACCGGCGGTATGGGAACGATCGCTCCGAATCCGTATTACACCCCCGACGTTGCCGAGCGGTGTATGAAGGAGATCTTCCTCCCCACCATTGAGGCGATGAACAAGGAAGGACGAACCTTCCGGGGTTGTCTGTACTTCGGTTTGATGCTCACCCCGAACGGTCCGAAGGTGATCGAATATAACTGTCGGTTCGGTGATCCCGAAACTCAGGTGGTTCTGCCGCTGCTGAAAAGCGATCTACTCTCCATTATGCAGGCGACCGCGAACGGCACTCTGGCAGACACGCCGGTTGAGTTTAAGGACGGTGCCGCCTGCTGTGTGGTTATGGCATCCAGCGGCTACCCGCTGAAATACGAAACCGGATTCCCCATTACTGCCCCCGAGACCTTGCCGGCAGACAATGAAATCTATTATGCCGGTGCCAAGCTTGACGGCGAGCGGCTGCTCACCGCCGGCGGACGGGTATTAGGGGCGGTAGCGGTGGACGACAATCTCCCGAATGCTGTGAAAAAAGCGTACGCGCTTACCGAAACTATCCATTTTGCCAACGCGGTCAAACGATCGGACATCGGTCGCCGCGCGCTTGAGAAAGGAGTAAACTAACCCATGGTTTACCGCATTTTTGTTGAGAAAAAACCGGGGCTGGATAACGCCGCCAAGGTGCTGGCACAAGATATCCGTTCCTTTTTAGGGGTGGCCGCTTTAGAAGAACTGCGGCTCATCCACCGGTATGACCTCGAAAATATCGATAAGGATTTGTTTCACTATGCCTGCCGGACCATTCTGTCCGAGCCGCCGCTGGATAACACCTACCATGAGCTGAGCGCAGACGGATACTACTGCTTTGCGGTGGAGTATCTGCCCGGTCAGTTTGATCAGCGCGCGGACAGTGCCGCGCAGTGTATCCAGCTTGTATCCCGTGGCGAAAAACCGCTGGTACGTACCGCGGAAGTATATCTGCTCAAAGGGGATCTCGATGAGGCCGCTATTCAGCAGATCAAAAAATACGTCATCAACCCGGTGGAATGCCGGGAGACTTCCCTTTCTCTGCCGGAAACCTTGAAGGCAAATTACGATATTCCCACCGAGGTTGAGACCCTTACCGGGTTCCGTACTATGGATGAGGATGCGCTGGCCGCTATGGTCAAAAAAATGGGACTGGCGATGGATCGGGACGATCTGCGGTTCTGCCGTGATTATTTCGTCAAAGAACAGCGGGACCCCACCATTACCGAACTGCGGATGATCGACACCTATTGGTCGGACCACTGCCGTCATACCACCTTCCTCACCACCATTGACAAGGTGCATTTCGAGGATGAACTGTTACAGGCGGCATACGACGAATATATCAAGACCCGCAAAGAACTCGGGCGTACCAAACCGATCAATCTTATGGACATTGCCACCATTGCGACCCGCTATCTGTCGGCTACCGGCAAGCTGCCCAAACTCGACGAGTCGGAGGAGATCAATGCCTGTACCGTCAAGATCGAGGTGGATACCGAGGACGGACGGGAACCGTGGCTGTTGCTCTTTAAAAACGAGACCCACAACCACCCGACCGAGATCGAACCGTTCGGCGGTGCCGCTACCTGTATCGGCGGCGCTATCCGCGATCCGTTGTCCGGGCGCGCGTACGTGTACGCCGCTATGCGGGTAACCGGTGCGGCCGATCCGCTGGCTCCGGTGGAAAACACCCTGCCGGGTAAACTCCCGCAGAAAAAGATCGTCACCACCGCCGCCGCCGGCTATTCCTCCTACGGCAACCAAATTGGACTGGCGACCGGTATGGTGGACGAATTGTATCATCCCGGCTATGCCGCCAAACGTATGGAGATCGGTGCCGTCGTTGCCGCCGCTCCGGCTGAAAACGTGCGCCGGGAGGTTCCCGCTCCGGGTGACGTAGTTATTCTGCTCGGCGGACGGACCGGGCGTGACGGTTGCGGCGGTGCAACCGGATCCTCCAAATCCCACACCCTCCAGTCGCTGGAAAGCTGTGGCGCGGAGGTTCAGAAAGGTAATGCACCGGAGGAGCGCAAGCTTCAGCGCTTATTCAGAAATCCGGAAGCCACCCGCCTTATCAAACGTTGTAACGACTTTGGCGCCGGCGGCGTATCGGTGGCGATCGGCGAACTGGCTGACGGTCTGTCCATTGATCTGAATGCCGTGCCGAAGAAATACGAAGGTCTTGACGGCACCGAAATTGCGATCAGTGAATCGCAGGAACGTATGGCGGTAGTAGTCGAAGCGGATACAGCCGCGCGTTTCTGTGAACTGGCCGAATCCGAAAACCTCGAAGCGACCGTAGTCGCCGTAGTCACCGAAGAACCGCGGCTTACCATGCGCTGGAACGGCAAGACTATTGTGGATATTTCCCGCGAGTTCTTAAATTCCAACGGTGCCGAAAAGCATATTGAAATTGCCCCCGCCGCGCCGGCTATGATCTCCCGTCCCCAGCCGGACAGCTTTGCAGAGGGTATGAAGAAGCTCGCTGCTGATCTCAACGTCTGCTCCAAGCGTGGACTTTCCGAGATGTTCGACTCCACCATTGGTGCCGGTACCGTGTTGATGCCGTTTGGCGGCAAATACCAGATGACCCCCATTCAGGCCATGGTGCACAAAATCTCGGTGGAAAAGAAACACACCGATGATTGTTCGTTAATGGCGTGGGGCTACAACCCCTATATCGCCGAGCAAAGTCCGTACCACAGCGCGTATCTCGCGGTGGTGGAATCGGTGGCAAAGCTCATTGCGACCGGTGCGAAGTTTGAGGACGTGTACCTCACCTTCCAGGAATACTTTGAAAAGCCGATGAAAGACGACAAGCGTTGGGGCAAGCCGCTCGCGGCGTTGCTCGGTGCCTTTATGGCGCAGAAGGATCTCGGCATTGCTTCGATCGGCGGCAAAGACTCCATGAGCGGCAGTTTTGAACAGTTAGACGTACCGCCGACCTTAGTATCCTTTGCGGTAACCACCGAAAAGGTGGATCACATCGTCTCCCCCGAAGCGAAAGCGGCCGGACACCGGCTCATTCACCTGAAGCCGGAGCTGGACAAAAACGGTCTGCCGATTGCGGACTCTCTGCTGGCACTTTTCGATTGTGTCACCAATCTGCTGCATACCGGCAAAGCGGTGGCTTGCTACACCCCGGGCATCGGCGGTATCGCCGAAGCGGTGCTCAAAATGTGTGTCGGCAACCGACTCGGTTTCCGTTTTGAGAATGACGCCAATCTCTTTGATTATGCCTACGGCAGTTTCCTGTTAGAGGTAACGGACGAGGTTACCGAAGGCGATCATATCGGTGTGTTCACCGAGGAGGAAATCCTTGTCTGCGGCGATGAAACGGTATCTCTTCTCGAAGTACAGGCGATGTACGAGGATAAGTTGGAGCCGGTATACTCCTGCAACATTGAGCAGAAGGCGGGTCCCTTGGATGCTTTCTCCTATGAAGCCAACAATTACCCCACTCCGGCTGTTAAGGTAGCAAAGCCCACCGTCGTTATCCCGGTATTCCCCGGTACTAACTGCGAATTTGATTCTGCCAAAGCGTTTGCTGATGCCGGTGCCAATCCGGAGATCGTGGTACTCAATAACCTCACCGCCGACGGTATCAACCGGTCGGTTGAAACCTTTAGCGAGGCGGTCAGCCGGGCGCAGATCGTCTTCCTGCCGGGCGGATTCTCCGGCGGTGACGAGCCGGACGGCTCGGGCAAATTCATCACCTCCTTCCTGCGCAATCCGCAGATCAAGGAACAGATTACCGCCCTTTTGGAACAGCGGGACGGTTTAATGGCCGGTATCTGTAACGGATTCCAGGCGCTGATCAAATTAGGGCTGGTGCCGTTTGGCAAGATTATTGATGCCGATGCCTCCTGCCCCACCCTCACCTACAATACGATCGGCCGTCACCAATCCCGTATCGTACAGACCCGTATTGCTTCCAACCTCTCTCCGTGGTTGGCTGATACCAAGGTGGGTGACGTATATTCGGTGCCGATCTCTCACGGCGAGGGGCGGTTCTTGGCTGACGAAGCGCTTATCCGCAAACTGGCTGAAAACGGACAGATCGCAACCCAGTACGTGGATCTCTCCGGCAATCCGACCGCCGACATTCGGTTCAATCCCAACAACTCCGCCTTCGCGATCGAGGGTATCACCTCTCCCGACGGACGGGTATTCGGTAAAATGGGTCACGCCGAACGGATCGGAAACGGCTTGTACAAGAACGTGCCGGGTGACTATGAAATCGGTATGTTCAAATCCGCTGTCAAGTATTTTAAATAATAGAGGACGGTGTTTGATATGAAAAGCGATATTGAAATTGCCCAGGGCGCTCAGATGCGGCCGATCACCGAGATCGCCGCAACCGCCGGGGTGGATCCGAAATATCTCGAACAGTACGGCAACTACAAAGCGAAGGTTGACTACGCGCTGCTGGACGAGGTGAAAAAACCGGACGGCAAGCTGATCCTCGTCACCGCAATCACCCCTACCCCTGCCGGTGAAGGAAAAACCACCACCACTATTGGGCTTGCCGACGGTCTGCGCCGTATCGGGAAAAACGTAGTGGTGGCTCTCCGCGAGCCGTCGCTCGGACCGGTATTCGGTATCAAGGGCGGTGCCGCCGGCGGCGGATACGCTCAGGTGGTCCCTATGGAGGATATCAACCTCCATTTTACCGGTGATTTTCACGCAATCGGAGCGGCCAACAACCTGCTCGCGGCGATGCTGGACAACCACATTTATCAAGGAAATCAACTCAATATCGATCCCCGCCGTATCACCTGGAAACGGTGTGTGGATATGAACGACCGGCAGTTGCGGTTTGTGACCGACGGGCTGGGCGGCCGGGTGAACGGCGTACCGCGTGAGGACGGCTACGATATCACCGTTGCTTCCGAGATTATGGCGGTATTCTGTCTGGCCTCCTCCATTGCCGATCTCAAAGAGCGGCTGTCCCGCATCGTGGTGGCTTACACCTACGATGAAAAGCCGGTAACTGCCGGTGATCTTAAGGCGGTCGGCGCTATGGCGGCGCTACTCAAGGATGCCATTAAACCGAATCTGGTGCAGACCTTAGAGGGTACCCCCGCTTTTGTGCACGGCGGTCCGTTTGCCAACATCGCGCACGGCTGTAACTCGGTTATGGCGACCCGTATGGCAATGCGCCTGGGCGATTATGCGATTACCGAAGCCGGTTTTGGTGCCGATCTCGGTGCTGAGAAGTTCCTTGACATCAAATGCCGTATGGCGGGACTCACCCCCGATGCGGTGGTGCTGGTCGCCACCGTCCGGGCGCTCAAGATGCACGGCGGACTGGCGAAAACTGAGCTTGGTGCCGAAAATCTGGAAGCGCTTGAAAAAGGACTTCCGAACCTTCTGCGGCATCTTTCCAACATCAAAAACGTGTACCGTCTGCCGGCGGTGGTGGCGCTCAACCGCTTCCCCACCGATACCGATGCCGAGGTACAGTGTGTCATGGACAAGTGCCGTGAACTCGGGGTCAATGTGGTGCTCTCCAACGTCTGGGCCGAAGGCGGTGCCGGCGGCGAAGAAATGGCAAGAGAAGTAGTTCGCCTCTGCGAAGAGGAGAAGGGCGACTTCACCTTCGCATACGACACCGATCTTTCCTTAGAAGAAAAGATCGAAGCGGTGGTTCGGAAGATCTACGGCGGCAACGGCGTATCTTTCCTCCCAGCGGCGAAAAAGCAGCTCGCCACCTTGACCGATCTCGGTTTCGGAAACTGCCCCGTTTGTATGGCCAAAACGCAGTATTCCTTCTCGGATGACCCGACCAAGATCGGGGCGCCGGAAAACTTTACCGTGACCGTTAAAAACGTGCGGGTTTCGGCCGGTGCCGGATTCGTGGTAATCTTAACCGGCGATATTATGACCATGCCGGGTCTGCCAAAGGTTCCGGCGGCGGAAAAAATCGACGTCGACGACAATGGCAGAATCAGCGGTTTGTTCTAAAGGACAAATAAAAAGACCTTCGTACCGATCGGTACGAAGGTCTTTTTTTATACTTTTACAACGTCGGTTTTTCCGCCTTGGTTTCGCAATACAAACAGCGGTAAACACCGGCATCTTTATCACTGAGGAAGAAGATATGGGACAACTCCTGTTCAGTGGCGGTGATGCAACGGGGGTTTTTGCAGGTGAGCACCCCGGTCAGCTTTTCCGGGAGTGACAGGGTGCGTTTTTCCACAATCTTGCCGTTACGAATGATGCTGATCGTGGCGCCAGGATCAACATACCCGAGCACATCGGTATCCACCTCATAATCGGTATCGATCTTAATGATGTCCTTTTTACCCATTTTATGGCTGTTGACGTTCTTGATGAGCGCCACGCTGCAGCGCAGGGCATCCAACCCGAGCAGATGATAGATCTGCATCGATTTTCCGGCGGTGATATGATCGATCACAATGCCGTCTTTAATGGAATCGATATTCATACTTCCACCTCCAGCAATTTGAGGATCAGGGCCATACGCATATATTTGCCATTAAGCACCTGTTTGAAGTAGCAAGCACGAGGATCATCGTCAATGGCGACGCTGATCTCGTTCACCCGCGGCAACGGATGCATAATGGAGAGAGTCTCCTTCGCCGTTTCCAGCTTTTCGGGGGTCAAAATGTAGCTATCCTTCAGGCGGAGGTAATCCTCCTCGTTGAAAAACCGCTCCCGCTGTACCCGGGTCATATACAGAATATCCAGTTCCGGCATCACGCTCAACAGATCGGTGGTCTGCTCATACGGAATGCCGTTCTTTTTCAGAATATCCTTCTTCACGTAGCTGGGAAGCTTCAATTCCTCCGGTGAAATCAGCACAAACTTGATGTTTTTGTACCGGGACATCGCCGCAATGAGCGAGTGAACGGTGCGACCGAACTTCAGATCGCCACAAAGACCGATCGTAAGGTTATCAAAACCGCCCTTTTCACGGTAAATGGTCAAAAGATCCGCCAGCGTTTGGGTCGGATGATTATGACCGCCGTCACCGGCATTGATGACCGGGACAGACGCATTCATAGACGCGACCAGCGGAGCGCCCTCCTTAGGGTGGCGCATCGCAATAATATCCGCATAACAGGAGATCGTTTTCGCCGTATCCGCGACGCTCTCCCCTTTTGCCGCCGAAGAACTCTGCGCTTCGGAGAAACCGAGCACGTTACCGCCCAGTTCATACATCGCCGCCTCAAAACTCAAGCGAGTCCGGGTAGACGGTTCAAAAAACAAGGTGGCAAGCTTCTTGCCTTTACATGCTTCGGCATACTTCTGCGGGTGGTCAATGATGTCGTTGGCCACCGAAATCAGCCCACTGAGTTCTTCTGTGGTGAGTTCCAAAATATCAATCAAACTTCTCATTGATACTAAAAACTCCTTTCCCCAATTTACGCTTTTGCGCCGTTCACTTCCAGATACTTTTTAATACGTTCTACGTTCTCACGGTTGGCTTCATCCTCTTCGAGGTATTCGATGATGTCATACACGTCCACCACCGAGTAAACCGGGAAGCCGAACTCCTCGCCAACCTCCGCCATAGCGGATTTTTCGGTCTGACCTTTTTCTTTACGGTCTACCATAACGAAGGTGGCCGCCACCTTGGTGCCTTTCAGCCCCGAGAGGATAGACATACTCTCACGGATCGCGGTGCCGGCGGTGATCACGTCTTCGACAATGACGATCTCTTCCCCTTCTTTCGGGACGTAACCGACGAACACACCGCCTTCGCCGTGGTCCTTTTCCTCCTTGCGGTTGAAGAAGAACGGAACGTCCAGTCCTTCCTTGGAAAGCGCTACCGCCACCGATACCGCAATCGGAATACCTTTATATGCCGGACCGTACAGAACGGTCTTTTTGTTGCCTACCTTTTCAAAATAGGCCTTGGCATAAAATTCACCGAGTTTCGAGATCTGGTCGCCGGTCTTGATGTCCCCGGCATTGATAAAATAAGGGATCTTGCGACCGCTTTTCGCCGTAAAATCGCCGAATTTCAGCACGCCGGCATCCTCTAAAAAGCGGATAAATTCTCTCTTATAGCTTTCCATACTTCTTCTCCTTAATCGACAAATTCATTCAGACAGCGTTCATAAGCCGCCACCGGGTCGGGAGCCGCCGTGATCGGACGACCAACCACGATATAATCGCTTCCGATCTTTTTCGCTTCGGCCGGGGTCATCACCCGCTTCTGGTCGCCGATATCCCCGTCCGCAAAACGGACACCCGGGGTCACGGTGAGAAAATCCGCTCCGCAGGTTTCGTGAACCTTGCCAGCTTCCAGCGGCGAGCAAACAACACCGTCGAGACCCGCCACCTTCGCGTTATGGGCGTAGTGCATAACCACCTGATCGATCGGTTCGCGGATCATGCGGTCATTTTCCATCCGCTCCTGATCGGTGGAGGTGAGCTGGGTCACCGCAATGAGCAACGGCCGGGTGCCGTCCGGGCGCATTAATCCTTCCAGACCCGCCTGCATCATCGCAATGGTGCCACCGGCATGCAGGTTACAC
>JAFSAC010000040.1 GCA_017442265.1 Clostridia bacterium
CGGGCTCGGAAATACCGAATGATCTGTTCGGCATTTTCATCCTCTTCCCGAACGTACGCGACCGAAAAGGTGGTAAGCGGTCGTTCCGGGCGCAGCACCAGCACACTTAGCCGCCGAACAAGACCCATAATACCATATAATGCGAAAAATAAAACGGCGCAAAGCAGGACGTTTTCCCACATAACCATGACCCCTTTCCCGATGATACTTCAATCTATTCGGGACCGCCCGTCCGTGTTATTTGTTGTTTTTCGATAAGTTTATGTTGACAAATAATACTTTGTGTGATATATATAGAAAAAGAACGGCGGGATAAACCGACGTTCGACAAAATTCAAAAAGGATGTGTTGTCATTGAACGAGCACCCAATACCGGCGACACCGTCATCCGTTCCCACGCCGCCAAACGGAGGGATGCCTCCCATACAGCAATCGCCCAAAACCGTTTACAGCACTTCTGAGCAGATACTGGCGCTATTATGCTTGCTACTGGGATTTGCTTTTGTGCGGCTGGTTTTGTTTCAAAGTCCCGGGATAGGTGTCGTATTGTTTGCCGCCGCCTTTTTAGGGGTCAGCATCGGTTTTTACAAAAAGAACCGGATCACCTTTACCCCGAAAGCTTTACTGCTGTTAACCCTCAGCGGATTGTTTGCCGTACCTTTTATGCTATTCGCCGACGAGGTGATTTTGCGCCCGCTGTTGTTGGTTTGGATAGTCTGCACCGCCCTCTTTACTAACGAGGCGGTCGGAATCCGCACCGGCGATCTGATGCAGCAAAGCTTACGAGCCTTATTCGGTATTCCTTTTAAATCTTTCGGGCGGGGAGCATCGGCGATCGGACAGCTTGTCAAAAAGCTTCCTGCTCAAAAAACGCTGACAAAAATACTGATCGGACTGGCGGTCGCTCTGCCGGTCACCGCCTTGGTGCTGGTTTTGCTCGTTTCCGCCGATCAGATTTTTTCCGATATGATAGACGGGGTGCAAAAGTTTTTATCTAACCTGATTTTAAAAGACCTTTTACTGTTTATCCGTGATCTGTTCTTTGGGTGTCCGATCTTTTTCTATCTCTTTGGATTGTTGGACGGCAGTTTACACTATCAACGGCCGGTGCCCCTGCCCATTGAACTGAAAAAATCAACCGTTTTACAACGGGTGTCCCCCCTCACCCTCTGCGTGGCGGCCACCCCGCTTCTTCTGGTATATCTCGCATTTTTCTGCGCACAAGCGCCGTATTATTTTGCCGCGTTCAGCGCCTATTTGCCAGAGGGCTTTACGGTGTCCGCCTTCGCCCGTCGGGGATTTTTCGAATTATGTGTCGTTTCCTTTATTAACTTTGCCGTACTGCTGGCTTTACAACTTCTTTCCACCAAAAGAGAGGATAAGAAAACACCGGTCTGCATCCGGGTATACAGCACCCTATTATCGGTTTTCACCCTGCTGTTGATCGCCACGGCAATGCGGAAAATGCTACTGTATATCGACAGCTTCGGACTCACCAAATTACGGGTTTTGACCTGCTGGGCAATGCTGTTGCTTGCCGCTTGTTTCATTTTGATCGCCTTATATCAACTCATCAATCATCTTCCGGTTAAAAGATGGATCACCGGGGTGTGTGTCGCTTTCATTGCTATACTCTCCTTTGCCAACGTAGACGGAATGATTGCCAAATATAACGTAACCGCCTACCAAAACGGCGATTTGGCTACTATGGACATTACGCATCTGTATTCCCTGTCGGCGGATGCGGTTCCTTACACGATCCCGCTTTTACAGGATAAGGACCCGAATGTGGTTGACAGTACCAAGCAATATCTCAAGGCATGGGATAAAAAGCTGGATAAGTGCGATTTTCCGGAATATTCCCTCTCGATCCTCCGAGCACGGCACGCCTTAAAGGATGCCGGTATGTAAAGCAAATAAACTTTACATATAAAATCTCAAAAAATACCCCCACCGGTAAAGCCGGTGGGGGTTCATTTTATTCTTTGGCATCGTACCAGGTTTTTCCGATGTGAACGTCAGCTTGCAAGCGAACCCGCATTTTAGCGGCAGACTCCATTTCCTGTTGGAGGATCTCAGCCGCCTTATTTGCTTCCGCTTCTGGTGCTTCCACGATGAGTTCATCATGCACCTGCAGAATCAGTCGGGCACAAAGCCCTTCCCTCTTCAAACGGCGATACACCTGCACCATAGCGATCTTGATAATATCGGCGGCGGTTCCCTGAATGGGCATATTCCGGGCGACCCGTTCGCCGAAGGAGCGGGTGATCGCACTCCCGGAGCGCAGTTCCGGCAACGGACGACGGCGACCGAACAGCGTTTCGGCGTAGCCGGTCTTTTTCGCCCCCTCGATCAGCGTGTCCATAAAGCCGGTGACCGCCGAAAAATGGTGGAAATAATCGTCAATATACTGTTTGGCTTCCCGGTAGGAAACGCCGATGTCCTTAGAGAGTGAATGGGGACCGATGCCGTAAATGATACCGAAATTCACCGCTTTGGCGCGGGAGCGCATCAAGGGGGTGACCATATCCTCCGGGATACCGAACACCTGAGATGCGGTCAGCCGGTGGATATCCCCACCCTCGTTAAAGGTGCGGATCATCGTTTCATCCCCCGCCATATCGGCCAGCACCCGCAACTCGATCTGCGAATAGTCTGCATCGCACAGCACGCAACCGGGTGCGGCACGGAAAAACCGCCGCAATTCCCGTCCCACCGCCTGACGAACCGGGATATTTTGCAGATTCGGTTCAGCCGAAGAGATGCGCCCGGTACGGGTTTCGGTCTGGTTAAAGGAGGAATGGATCCGGCTATCCGGGCCGATCACCTTCATAAGTCCGTCGCAGTAGGTGTTTTTCAGTTTGGAGAGGGTGCGGTATTCCAGGATATCGTTCACCACCGGGTGAGCGGAACGAAGTTCCTCCAGCACCTCGGCATTGGTGGAATAACCGCTTTTGGTCTTTTTCTTAGCGGGTAATCCCAAATCCTCAAACAGCGCTTGTCCGAGTTGTTTGGGGGATTGCAGATTGAATTCATAGCCGACCGCTTCAAACACCGACGTTTGCAGTTGCTCGATCCGTTTTTGCAATTCCCGACCGTACTGTTCGATATGGGAGGCATCGGTTTCAAAACCGGCATTTTCCATAGAAGCGAGCACTTCCGCAAGCGGCAGTTCCACCTCCCGGAGGAGGGCGGTCTGATTGGCGGATGCCACCTGTTCAGTGAGAATATCCGCCGTGGCGGAAAACACCGCCAACTGCTGTTCCACCGGCAGATCCAGTGCCATAGACACCGGGGCGGCCCCGTAGGTCTGCGCCAGCCGCGGCAAGGTATAGGTGGAGGACAGCGGATCCAACAGATAGGCCGCCAGCATGGTGTCCATGACAAATCCGGCCGGCTGTCTGCCGGCGGCAAGCAGGACGCTGAACAAGGGCTTCACGTCATGGGTGCGCTTTTGAACCGCCGGGTCACAGAGAATTTGGAGCAGTGGTTCGGTCGCCGGGAGGGCGGCCAAACGCCCGTCCACCGACACCAAGAGTTTTTGCAGCTTATTCTCGTTAATCGTATACAGAAAATCCAGTTTTTTCTGCCGGGCAACCGCCGATAAAATTCCCGGCAGCGCCTCTTCCCCTTCCAGTTGAACCGGGGCTATCGGCTCTGCTTCCTCTATCGCATCGTCAAAGGACAGCTGGGTGCCGTGAAGCTCCAGTTTTTCGATCCATTTGAACAATTCCAGTTCGGTTAACAGCGCCGCCAGTTCCGGCTTTTGCATCGGGCGGGGGCGGTACTGCTCCAGATCGGTTTCAATCGGAGCGGTCAGACAAATGGTCCCGAGTTTCCGGCTAAGATAGGCAGAATCCCGTCCGTCTTGCAGTTTTTTTCGCAGAGAATCCCGCATAGGGGCGGTATCCAGTCCTTCGTACAATTCATCCAAAGAGGAAAAGGCAGTGAGCAGGTCGGTGGCGGTTTTCTCCCCCACTCCCGGCACGCCGGGAATATGGTCGCTGGCATCCCCCATAAGCGCTTTCAGGTCGATCAAGCGCTCGGGCGGCATGCCGTATTTCTCCCGGATGCGGTCAGGGGTGTACACCGTCGTTTCCGCGTGACCGGCGAGCAACACCGTTACCCGATCATTCACCAGTTGCAGGGCATCCCGGTCGCCGGTCGCAAGAAAACATTCTGCGCCTTTTTCCATAGCCGCTCGGGAGAGGGTGCCGAGAATATCGTCGGCTTCGTAACCGGCTTTTTCCACCAGCGCATATCCCATAAGGGACAGCACGTTTTTCAGTACCGGCATCTGCTGGCACAGTTCTTCCGGCATCGGTTTTCGCCCGGCCTTATATTCGTCATACATCTCATGACGGAAGGTGGGCGCGTGCACGTCAAAAGCGATAGCGACAGCATCCGCTCCGCTCAACTCCTGTTGTTTTTGCAGAATGTTCAAAAAACCGACGATCGCATTGGTGTACCGTCCGTCTTTGGTAGACAACAGACGGATGCCGTAAAACGCCCGGTTGGCGATACTGTTTCCGTCCACCACCAGCAAACGCATACTCCCACTCCCCTTTTGCGGTAATATAGGGATATTTTATCATACTTGCGCTGAGAATAAAAGTGATTTTCCCCTGTTTTTTTCAAAAAAATCGTTGACACCCCCGATTCCGGGTGCTATAATAGGGAGCGTCCCGTGTGGACAGATATGCGAGGATGCTGGAACTGGCAGACAGGCACGTTTGAGGTGCGTGTGTCGTAGACGTGAGGGTTCAAGTCCCTTTCCTCGCACCAAAATAAGACGGTGTACCCAACCGGGTACGCCGTCTTTTTCTGTTCAGGGGGGACTTGAACCCGAACGTCGTTGACGTGGGCAACGCCTGCGAGCGCCGCCGGTGGCGGATGCAGCGAAGCAGGGGTTGGCGTAGCGGTCGGCGATTGGCAAGGCGGTTTTACCGCCGCCGGCAAAGCCGGGCACCGCAAGAGGGCAATTCAAGTCCCTTTCCTCGCACCAAAATAAGACGGTGTACCCAACCGGGTACGCCGTCTTTTTCTATCCCTATCCCTCAATCCCTCTATTGCTTTTTTCATCAATATTATGGTACAATACAATAAACAAATCGACAGGATGTGACAACATGAAGATCAACACCTGCCATATACCGTATGAGGAGGTTTTAAAGCTTCCCCGTTTAAAGCGGAAAAAGCCGCTCAAACCCAGCCGGTTACTCGCCACGGTGGTGCGGATCGCTTCGATGCCCACCCTGATGAAAACCCGGTTTTCCTACACCACCGAGCGAATGGAGCTGGTGGGGAAACAGCCGTGTCTTATCTTGATGAACCATTCCAGCTTCACCGATATGAAGCTGGCATTTGGCATCTTTTATCCAAGACGGCTCGGTATCGTAACCTCGGTGGATGCCATGACCGGTATTTTAGGGAAACTGATGCGCTTTTTAGGGTGCACCCCCACCCACAAGTACGTCACCGACCTGTCCCTCATCCGGGATATTGAGTATATGCTGAAGGAAAACAAAACCAGCGTTTTAATGTACCCCGAAGCCGGTTATTCCTTCGACGGGCGCACCACCACCCTCCCCCGAAAAATGGGGGTTTTAATGAAACGATTAGGGGTGCCGGTGGTGACGGTGATCACCGAAGGCGCTTTTGCCCGGGATCCGCTGTACAATATGTTACAGATCCGGGACGTGAAGGTGAGCGCCCACGTCAAGTGTATCGCCACCCCCGAGGAATTAAAGCAAAAGAGCACCGCCGAGTTGGATGCTTTACTGGACGAAGCGTTTTCCTTTGACAATTTCGCCTGGCAACGGGATAACAAGGTGTCTATCGACGTACCGTTCCGTGCGGACGGATTACACCGCATTCTCTACAAATGCCCGCATTGCGGTGCGGAGGGGCAAATGGAGGGCAAAGGCATCCACCTTACCTGCCACGCCTGCCAAAAGGTGTGGGAAATGGATGAGTTCGGTCAGTTATCCGCCACCGACGGCGATACCGAATACCCCCATATCCCCGACTGGTATACCTGGCAACGGGAATGCGTTCGAAAAGAG